>DATGVT010000192.1:0-2262 GCA_035300005.1 Candidatus Acidiferrales bacterium | reverse complement strand
GAAAAGGGCCGTCACAGCTCCGTCAGCATCCCGGGGATCGCCAGCGCGACCGGTGACACCCTCAAGAACCCGGTCACCGGCGAGGACAACATCGTCGACATCGTGCTGGGGACCGGATTCATCTGGGAGCGGGGCGAAGCGGGCCAGGGCACATTCCACGCCAAAGCGTCCGGGCTCGACCTCGACTTCAAAGGCACCAGCTGGATTCACTACAAGTACGACTGGAGCAACTAGGCTCAGCATCCATGAGCGGAGGGGATGGATCTCATCCCCTCCGCGGTGCCCTCAGAGACCTGTAGGTCCGAACCTCGCCCACGACGGCGACGACCGAGGCCACGACGAAGACGATCGCGCCCGCCACCAGCAGGCCGGCACCGAGCAGCGCCGACCCGCCGGCGATCCCCAGGCCGGCAGCACAGGCGCCCACCGCCAGCACCAGCGTCGCGTAGACGTTGAAGCCCGCCCGCGTGGCGGCGAAGCCGGGCGCCAGCTCGCCCAGGGAGCGGGAGGTGACCCGGCGCATCACGGTTTCGGCGGCGCCGCCCACGTTCAGGAGCAGGACCGCGCCGGCCAGCGCCAGGACCACGCCGATGATCAGGAGCATGGGTCGAGCCGGGGGCCGCCGCCCACCTCACTCAGCCGGCAGCGCGTAATTCTCGTAGCGGGCACGGTAACCCCGCCTCCGGCCGAGCGCCGCGAGCACCGGAAAGAGGGCCCTCTGGACCAGGATCGGCGGGCTCGAGGGCCGGATGAAATCGGCCACCGCCTGCAGCAGCACCGCCGCCTGGAGGAGCTCGATGTCGCCCTGGGGCGAGAGCCGGCCGTCGCGGCTGAGCCCGAAGTAGGTCTCGAAGAAGAGCTCGGCCGACTCCAGGGCCGGGCGGTGCTCGTAGTGGATGCGCATGACGCCGTCGCCCCCGTTCCACTGGCTGTGGGGGACCCCGCTCGGGCAGACCAACGTCTCTCCGGGATGAGCGACCCCGGTCAGGCTGCCGATCCTGTAACCGAACGTCCCCTCCAGGACGACGAAGCTCTCCTCCTGGCTGGGGTGGATGTGCGACCTGACGACATAGGGGCCCGGCTTCGCCAGCAGCTCAGCGCGGAAGAGCCGCCCGCCGGAGGAGGCGGCGGTGCTAAGGAAGGTGAGCCTCTCACCGGTCTGCGGGCTTTCGATATCGGTGCCGATCCTGACCAGGTCCCTTACCTCCGGAACCGCGAGCGAAGCAGGGCTCTGCCGACCACCAAGGGATGATTCAGGACGGTCGCGATCCGGCCGCCCGTGGAGTTGGGATCTCGCGCCACGCCCAGCTGTCTCAGCGGGGTTCCGATGTCAAAGTAGGTCCGCTCGCAGACCAGACGCTCCTCTTCGAAGCGGAAGACGATGACCAGGGGGAAGTCGACCCTGCGGCCGGTGGCGGGGAGACCCCGCCAGGTGCCTTTATGGGTGCCCAGGAAGCGGCCTTCGACGATCACGGCGTCGTCGGCGTGGTGCATGGCGGTGGGCTTGAAGCTGAAGTCGGGGAATCCCCTCTTGTTCTCGTTGAGAAGGGTGGTGACGCCAGAGTGGCCGTCCCAGACCTCTCCCGTCGGCATGATCTCGTAGCGGGGATGGCTGAAGGCCGCCAGGCAGCGTTCGAAGTCGTGGGCGTTCTCGGCCTCCATGTGCTCGAGGACCGTGGCCTCCCGCCGGCTCCGCAAGCTCAAGCCTGCCCCCCCAGCCAGACCCTGCGCGCCCGGAGGCCGAACGCCCAGGCGAAGGCGCCTTCGTGGTCCGCGTCCCACGCCACCAGGTCGGCGCGGCGGCCGGCCTCCACCACCCCGCGGTCGCCCAGGCGGAGGGAGGCGGCCCCTCCGGCGGTGGCGGCCAGCAGCGCCTCCTCCACCGAGAGTCCTAGCGCCGCCACCGCGAGCGCAATGGCGGGCGCGACCCCGACCAGGCCCGAGGTGCCCGGGTTGTGGTCGGAGCCGAGAGCCAGGGTGACACCCGCCTCCAGCAGCCGCCGCGCCGGCGGCAGCTTCCCCAGCGAGAGAGCGGTTCCCGGGCAGAGGACGGCCGAGACGCCGGCCGCCGCCAGGGCGCGGGCATCGCGCTCGTCGGCCAGCAGGAGGTGATCGGCCGAAGCGGCGCCCAGCTCGGCCGCCAGCAGCGAGCCGCCCGAGTGGGCGAGCTCGTCGGCGTGGACGCGCGGCATCAGCCCCGCTTTTTGGCCGGCCTCGAGCACCAGGCGTGATTGCTCGACGCTGAAGTAGCCGGCGTCGCAG
>DATGVT010000191.1:0-17216 GCA_035300005.1 Candidatus Acidiferrales bacterium | reverse complement strand
CGCGGAGCTGGTACCTCTCGCCTCCATAATCCCGCCGGACAACCACGAGGTCAGCGGCGGCTTCGGCGCCGTCGTGGCCGGCCGGCCGGTCCGCGTGCGGGCGGTGCTGGAGCGGACGGTCGTGGTGGAGGACGGCGAGGGCGGCGAGCGCAGCGTCGTCCGCAAGGAGAACTGCCTGGTCGTCCCGTCAGAGGTCCCGTTCGTGATGGGCAATCCCAACCAGGGTGTGGGGCCGCGCCAGTGGCGCCGGCTGCCCGGCAAGCCGCCGAAGGTAACCTGACTGCCATGGAGGTGCTGAGATGAGGATTGCCTGCGTGCTGGAGAACCTGTTCGAGGACTCGGAGTTCAAGCAGCCTTACGAGGCGTTGAAGGAGGCCGGCCACGAGGTTGTCATCGTGGGCCTGGAGGCGGGCAAGGAGCTGAAAGGCAGCAAGGGCAACGTCTCCGCGACCACCGAGAAGGGGATCGCGGATGTCAAGCCTTCCGACTTCGACGGGCTCCTCATCCCCGGCGGCTACTCACCCGACAAGTTGCGCGCCAACGACGAGATGGTCGAGTTCGTCAAGGCGTTCATGGAGGCGGGGAAGCCCGTGCTCGCGATCTGCCACGGCCCGCAGCTGCTGATCACCGCGGGGGTGACCAGGGGCCGGCGGATGACGGCCTGGAAGACGGTCCAGGGCGATCTCCGCTACACCGGCGCGCAGGTGGTGGACCAGGACGTGATCGTGGACCGCAACCTGGTCACTTCGCGGATGCCGGCTGACATCCCGGCCTTCATCCGGGAGTCGCTCCACGTGGTGGAGAAAGCGCCCGCCCTGAAGCGCTAGCGCGACACCGAGGCCTGCTGCTCGGTAGGCATAATTTGCAGCTTCGCAGTCGGTCTGCAGTCGGCGGCTGTCGAGAATCGGTTCGTGAAGAAGCTGCGGCTGCCCGGTCGGCGAGCTTCGGCGGGCGGCGCATTCGACTTCGGAAGCCTCAGCGACGTCCTCTTCGAAAGCGCCGACCTGCTCGAGGAGGCCAGGGACTCCGAGGACGCCGACTTCCGCGCCGCTTCGGTGGAGCTCGCGATCCGCTCCCTCTACGCCGCCAGCGCGGCGATCGACCGCTACGTGGCCCCCTCCCGCCGCCCGGGCGTGATCGTGCCCGGCCCCTGGACCCCGCCGACCCTCTGAGTTAGCCCAGCTTCTCCAGCGCGGGCAGCGTCAGAAACTCGACGAAGTCCCGGCTCAGCGCCACCCTCTCGAACAGCTCCCGCGCCTCGGCGAAGCGCCCCTTGCCGTAGAGCCCGGCGCCGTAGGCCTCCCGCAGCCGCTCCAGCTCTTCGGACTCGATCTCGCGAACCAGGTCGGCGGTCACCACCGGGCCTTCGTCTAGCCGGGCGCCGTGGTGCGTCCACTGCCAGACCTGCGAGCGCGCGATCTCGGCGGTGGCGACGTCCTCCATCAGGTTGTTGATGGCCGCCGCCCCCACCCCCCGCAGCCAGGACTCGATGTACTGAATGCCCACGCTCACGTTGGCGCGCAGCCCGGTCTCGGTGACCTTGCCGCCCGGCACCTTCACGTCCAGCAGTTGCGACGCGCTGACCGAGACCTCGGGCCGCTGGCGGTCGAGCTGGTTCGGCTTCGAGCCGAGCACGCCGTCGAAGACCTCGGTCGCGGTCGGCACCAGGTCCGGGTGCGCCACCCAGGTGCCGTCGAAGCCGTCGCGCGACTCCCGCTCCTTGTCCTCGCGCACCTTCGCCAGGGCAACCTCATTGACCTTGGCGTCCCTGCGGCTGGGGATGAAGGCGGCCATGCCGCCCATGGCGTGGGCTCCCCGGCGGTGGCAGGTCTTGACCAGGAGCTCTGTATAAGCGCGCATGAAGGGGACCGTCATGGTCACCTCCGCTCGGTCTGGGAGCAGCATGTCCGGCCGGCGCCGGAACTTCTTGATGACGCTGAAGATGTAGTCCCAGCGACCGGCGTTGAGCCCGCTCGAGTGCTCCCGGAGCTCGTACAGGATCTCCTCCATCTCGAACGCGGCCAGGATGGTCTCCACCAGCACGGTGGCGCGGATCGAGCCCTGGGGCACGCCCAGCTCCGCCTGCGCGAACTTGAAGACATCGTTCCAGAGGCGGGCCTCCAGGTGGCTCTCCAGCTTGGGCAGGTAGAAGTAGGGGCCGGTGCCCTTGTCCAGAAGCCGGCGCGCGTTGTGAAAGAAGTAGAGGCCGAAGTCGAACAGGCCGCCGCTGACGGGCCCGCCGTCGACCAGGAGGTGGCGTTCGTCGAGGTGCCATCCGCGGGGCCGCACCAGCAGCGTGGCCACCCTCTCGTTGAGCCGGTACTGCTTGCCTTCGGGGCTGGTGAACCCGATCCGCCGCTCGATGGCGTCGATCAGGTTGACCTGGCCCTCGACCAGGTTCTCCCAGCTGGGAGCGTTGGCGTCCTCGAAGTCGGCCATGAAGACGCTGGCGCCCGAATTGAGGGCGTTGATCAGCATCTTCCGGTCGGTGGGCCCGGTGATCTCCACGCGGCGGTCCTGGAGGTCGGCCGGCGCCTTCGCCACCCGCCACTCCGACTCCCGGACCTTCCGGGTGGCGGGCAGGAAGTCCGGCATCTCCCCCGCGTCGATCCGCCGCTGGCGGTCCTGCCGCGCCTCGAGCAGCTCGCGGCGGCGGCCTCCGAACTCGCGCTGCAGCCGGGCCACGAAGGCAAGCGCGCCCGGGGTGAGGATCTCGTCCGCCCGGCCCTCGACCGGGCCCTTGACCTCCACGTTTACGCGAGATGCCGGAAGGGCTCCGGCACGTAGCCTCCCAGCACCCGCCTCCAGTCCTCGCTGAGCACCTCCCGCACGGTCTCGTCGTCCTTCGCCAGCCAGGCCAGGTGGCGCAGGCCGTGCTCGATGACCTGTGTGGGCAGGATTCGGCTCGGGGCGGCGTGGGCGGAGGAGCGAGCCAGCTCGGCCCGGCCGATCTCGACCCCGGCCAGCTCAGGCGCCTGGCCGTCGGCGATCACGACCACGAAGCTCAGGATCACCGAGCCGCGATCCCGGCGCCAGGAGGTGGAGTGCACGAGCAGCGGCTCGCCCAGCTGGTGGCCGGAGAGGCGGCTCACGACCTCCACCGGGTCCTCGTCAGCGCCAACCTCCAGGTACCAGGGGTCGGCTCCGCAGGGGCCGGTCAGCTCGGGCACGCCAGCCTTCAGGCGGAGGACGAAGACTTCGGCCTGGACAGGGCCCTCCGTGCCCCAGGGACGGACGTCCTCCAGGCGCGCGCTCAGGCCGGCCGCGCCATGGCCAGCACGTCTTCGCGCGTGACCTTCATGTTGTGCGCCTCCACCCCATGGCGCTGCACCACCGGGATCAGCTCCTCCTCGGTCCCGCGGGTCTCGAAGCCGCACTCGCACCTGACGACCAGGATGGCTGCCCCGGCGGCCGACTTCTGTCTCGATTTCATCTCTTCTCCTTCATGGCTTCAGCAGCACGACCCGTCCCGGGGCCAGGGACCTGTAGGCGATGCCCGGATGGGTGTCGTCCGCGTTGGCGAAGCTTAGCCTCACGGCGGGGTCGGCGGGCCCGCGCACCAGGTCGACCTGACCCGTGGCCGAGGCCGGCAGCCCTCCCGGCAGCCGGCCGGTGCGCTCGAGGGTGGGAACGTAGACGTAGACCGCGTACGCCTCGTAGCCGGCGTCCACCCGCTCGGGAGCCACGGTCCGGTAGGCAAGCTGGGCGGCCTGGTCCCGGGCTTGCTGCCACGCCTGGTAGTCCTGCTCCCCGGCCGCGTAGGCGGCCAGGCCGGCGGCGAGCGCCGCCACCGACCAGGCGGACGCCAGGCGGGGCCGGGCGGTCCTGGACGCCATCGCGGCCAGCACCGGCAGCAGGGGCAGCACGACCGGAAGGTAGTAGCGATCCCAGACCCCGGTCACCAGCACCGGCAGCAGCTGGCTGAGGCCGACCAGGACCAGGAACGTCCCGCCCGTCCCGCCCGCCTTGGGGCTCCAGTCGCGCGCGCGGAGAACCAGCGCCACCGCCACCACCGCGACCGCGGCCAGCTCGCTGCCGACGTAGACCGCCAGCGGGTAGAGGGCCGGCTTCGAGCCGGCCAGGTTGAGCGGGTTGAGCCCGCGGTGGTTCCAGTAGTTGCTGGGGAAGATCGCGGCTGAGTGGAGGCTGGTCTGGACCGCGAAGCCGACCGCCAGGAGAGCTATCGCCGCCGGCACCAACGCAGCCCACGTCCAGCGCCGTGGCTCCGAGGCCGCGAAGGCCAGCGCCGCCAGGAAGGGCAGCGCGACCAGCCCGCCTACGAGGGGGGCAGTGGCCAGGGCTCGGGCCAGCTCGCCCGGGTTCTGGAGCCGGTCGCCCAGGCCGGCGCTGAGCCCGGCCAGGCGCCCAACCGCCTGCGGGGTGGCGAGGCCCAGGAGCAGGGTCAGCCCCTGCGCCAGCGCGACCGCGGCCCACAGGCCTGCCAGCTCCCCCCACTCCCGGCGCCCGACCGCCCGGCCCCGGGCGGCCAGCGCCAGCCCGGCCGTCAGCGCGAGCAGCAGCGCGGCTCCCTGCTGCCGCTGCAGGGAGGCCAGGGCGACCAGGACGGAGCAGGCGAGGAGTGAGCGGCCCTCGACCACCCAGCGCCAGCCATGGACCGCCGCCAGCAGAAGCAGTGCCAGGTAGGCGACGTCGGTCATGAAGCTGGTCGCCAGGCCCAGGTAGAGCGGCGCGCAGAGGAGGCCGGCTCCGGCCACGGCGGCCCAGCCCCGGCTCGCGCCCTGCCGCCGGGCCAGCCAGTAGAGCGCGGCGGCGGAAACGAGGGCGAAGGGGACCAGGCTCAGCCGGAGCCAGCGCTGGTCGGGGTGGCCGAAGGTCACGAGAGCTGCCCAGACGATCTGGACCAGCCCCAGCGCGGCCTGGTCGGGCAGGGTCCGAAATCCGTGCCCGGCCACCAGCTGGCGAACCGACCAGGCCGGCTCGAAGTCGTCGTTGAAAGCCAGCGGCGGGCCGAGGTCGAAGAAGACCAGGAGCGCCAGGGCCAGAGCTCCGAGGACCCAGGGGCTGAGGTCGAGCCAGGCCACAGCCCACCTCCGGGGTTGGATCACAATCGCAGTTTGCGGATGCGAGAAGGACGATGAGGGTCTGGGGCACCTTCTGGCGCGATCCCGAGGAAGCGGACCGGTCGATCGACCTGGATCTGATCCGCCGCGGCTGGACGTTCGTGCGCCCCTACCGGCGCACCCTGCTCGTCTACCTGGCCGCGACCGGGGCCGGCTCGCTGCTCCAGGTGGCGCCCGCCCTCCTGATCCGGCAGATCGTGGACCTGGCCCTACCCCACCGCGACGCGGGGGCGTTGGGGCTGCTGACGGCAGGGCTGGTCCTGGTCTTCGTCAGCAGCTCCCTCCTGCTCGTCGGCCAGCGTTGGCTCAGCCTGCGGATCGGCACCGGGGTCATCCTCTCGCTCCGGCTGGCGGTCTACCGCCAGTTCCAGCGCATGCCGATGGCCTTCTTCACGCGGGCCCGGCAGGGCATGATCCAGGGCCGGCTGATCTGGGAGGTGATGAGCGCCGAGCAGCTCTTCACCGACACGCTCAGCGCGGCCTTCACCGACTCCCTCGGGCTGGTGGCGACCGTGGTGGCCATGTTCTGGCTCAGCCCGCCGATCGCGGTTGCGGTGCTGCTGCTGGCTCCGCTGGTCCTGATCCCGGCCGACCTCGCCGGCCGCCGCACCCGCGAGCTGAACCGGAACCGGAACCGGATCCTGGGCGAGCTCAACACGCACATCTCGGAGCGGCTGTCGGTGGCCGGCGCCCTGCTGGCGAGGGTGTTCGGGGGCCAGGATCAGGACGTTCGGCGCTTCGACGAACGCGGGCGGGCCGCCCGCCGCAACACCATCGAGATGCAGATGTTCCAGAGCCTGTTCATGGGTGCGCTCAGCCTGACCGGGTCCCTGGCGCTGGTCGCCATCTACTTCTTCGGCGGCCTCTCGGTCATCAGCCACAGCCTCTCCCTGGGCACGCTGATCGCGCTGGCCACGCTGGCGCAGAGGGTCTATGGGCCCATCCTGGACCTGGCCAGCGTGCGGCTCAACCTGGCCGGCGGGCTGGTCGCCTTCGAGCGCATCTTCGAGGTCCTGGACAAGGAGCCGATGGTGAAGGAGCGGCCGGACCCGGTCCGGCCGGCGCGGATCTCAGGGCGGGTCAGCCTGGACGGGGTCTGGTTCCGCTACCCGTCCCCGGCGCTGGCCTCCATCGCATCGCTCGAGATCGGCGCCGACGGTCGCGCCCTGAAGCGGCTGCCCGACGAACCCTCTGACTGGATCCTGCGCGACGTCTCGCTGGCCGCCGAGCCCGGCATGGTAACCGCCCTGGTCGGGCCGACCGGGGCCGGAAAGACCACTCTCTGCTATCTGCTGGCGCGCCTCTACGACCCCGACCGCGGCGGAGTGGCCGTCGACGGGATCGACGTTCGCGACCTGGCCTTCGACATCCTCACCGGCGCCCTGGCCATGGTCCCCCAGGACCCGCACCTGTTCCACGACACCGTGCGCGCGAACCTGCGCTACGCGCGGCCCCAGGCCAGCGACGAGGAGGTCGCCGAGGCCTGCCGAAAGGCACGGATCCACGACCTGATCGACTCGCTGCCGGACGGCTACGAGACCATGACGGGGGAGCGCGGCTACCGGTTCTCGGGCGGCGAGAAGCAGCGGCTGGCGATCGCCCGGGCGATCCTGAAGGACCCCCGCATCCTGCTGCTGGACGAAGCCACCTCGCACCTGGACAGCGAGACCGAAGCGCTGGTGCAGGAGGCGCTGGGCGAGCTGATGGCTGGGCGCACCTCGTTCGTCATCGCCCACCGCCTGTCCACGGTGAGGGCGGCGCACCAGATCCTGGTTCTCGATCGAGGCCGGATCGTGGAGCGGGGCGACCACCGATCGCTGTTGCGTTCGGGCGGGCTGTACCGGCAGCTCTACCTGGCCGGGCTGGAAGCGCCTGCCGCAGCCGGCTAGCGGCTGGTGCCGAGGGCCAGATTTGAACTGGCGACACCTTGATTTTCAGTCAAGTGCTCTACCAAGCTGAGCTACCTCGGCACGGCGTCCAATTCTAGGGGCGGGCTCCAGGCCACCCAGATGGGCGGTGAGAGGATCGAACTCCCGACCTCCTCGGTGTAAACGAGGCGCTCTAGCCGGCTGAGCTAACCGCCCGCGAGGCGGCTGTCAAGTCTAGGGCTCAGCCGCCGGTGACCAGCGCCAGGGCCCGGTTGAGCTGGTCGTCGGCCGCGTGGCCGAGGTCCGGCCTGGTCACGTTGAACATCCGGTCCGAGCTGGCCAGCGCCACCTCCACGTCCGGCTGGAGCCCGCGCTTGTCCACCGAGGTCCCGTTGGGCAGGTACCAGCGCTTGATCGTGATGTGGAGGTCTCCCCCGCCGGGCAGCGGATAGTCCTGCTGCACGGTGGCCTTGCCGTAGGTGCGGGTCCCCACCAGCCGCGCCCGGCCGTGCACCTGCAGCGACCCGGCCACGATCTCCGAGGCCGACGCCGAGTTGGCGTTGACCACGACCACCAGGGGCACGGCGGCGGCCGGGTGGGAGCCGCTCACCTGGTGCCGTTCCACGGTCCCGGTCCGGTCCCGGAGCTCGAAGGTCTCGCCGCTGGAGAGAAAGCGGCTGATGATGTCGTCGGCGGACGAGATGAACCCGCCGGGGTCGTCGCGCAGGTCGAGGACAACCGCCTTCGCCCCCGGCAGGCCCGACGCTAGCTGGCTGTCCAGCTCGGACGAGCTGTTGTCGCCAAAGCTGAAGATGCGCAGGTAGAGCACGCCGCCCTCCAGCTTGCTGGAGAGCACGAACGGCAGCTTGATCCGGGCCCGCACCACGCCCACGTCGAAGGTGTCGGCGCCCCGCCGCAGGGTGAGGGTGACACGCGTCCCCTCCGGGCCCTGGATCTCCGCCGAAGCCTGGTCCGCCCGCAGCCCGCGGGCGTCCTTGCCGTCCACCTTGACGATCACGTCGTCGGTCCTGATGCCCGCCTTCTCGGCCGGCGAGC
Organism: Candidatus Acidiferrales bacterium; assembly: GCA_035300005.1. GTDB lineage: Bacteria > Chloroflexota > Dormibacteria > Dormibacterales > Dormibacteraceae > DATGVT01. The sequence goes on along the minus strand of DATGVT010000191.1, from coordinate 9,211 downwards.
CCGGGACCACGCCGGTGATCTGCGGGTAGTCGGCCCGGAAGCTGACGTAGATCCCGATCCCCGTGTAGCGGCCGGCGAAGCTGTCCTGCTGCCGCCTGTACTGGTCGGGGTCGAGGTACTCCGAGTTGGGGTCGTTCAGGCTCTCGATCATGCCTCGGATCCCGCCTCGGGTCAGCTTCGTGTAGTCGAGCTTCTGGTCCACGTAGTGGGCCTGGAGCACCCGTACGGCCTGGTCGAGCGCGGCCTGGTCCACGCGGCCGGCCGGCGCCTGGCCCAGGGCCGGCAGCCAGTCGGGGTTGGCCGCCCCCAGATAGAACCCCACCGCGGAGCCGGCCAGCAGGCCGGCGAGGAGTGCGCCGGCGGCGAACCCGCCGGCGCGCCACCTCATGTCAGCATCCTAGATAGGTGCAGGGGTTCTGGTAGCCGCCATTGAGCCGGATCTCGAAGTGCAGGTGGGCGCCGGTCGACCAGCCGGTGGAGCCTTCGTAGCCGATCAGGGTGCCGCGGGCCACGATCTGCCCGTAGCTGACCTTCGGGTTGAAGCCGGCCATGTGCCCGTAGACCGTCTCGTAGCCCCGGCCGTGGACCATGATCACGTAGTTCCCGTAGCCGTAGCCGCTGCTGTACATGGTCACCACGCCGGTGTCGGCGGCGTAGATCGGATTCCCGTAGGGGCCGGCCATGTCGAGCCCGGAGTGGAACCGGTGCGGGTAGGGACAGTTGGGGTTGTAGAGCTCCATCCAGAAGGTCACGCAGCCGAAGCCCTGCGAGATGTAGAAGCTGTTCGGCTGCATGGGCCACATGAACTGGCCGTTGCCGCCGCCGCGGGCGATCATCTCGGCGTCGTACTGCTGCTGCAGGGCCGCCACCTGGGAGTCGATCTGGAGCTTCTGCTGCTCCAGCAGCTGGCGCTGCTGCTCGAGCTGGGAGGAGAGCGCCTGGACGGAGGCCAGGGCCTTGGCCTGCGTGCCCCGATAGCCGTCCAGCTGCGCCTTCTCGTCCTGCTGCTTCTTGAGCAGCGCGGTCTCCTGCGCCCGCTGCTGGTTGAGCTGGTCCTGCATGCCGGCCAGCTGCTCGCGCTCCCCGCGCAGCTCGTCCAGGAGCTGGCGATCGCTGCGGATGATCTCCTGCATGATCACGATCCGGTCCACCAGCTGGTTGAAGCTGGTCGCGGTCACGACCAGCTGCACGTAGTTGACCGAGCCGTGGTTGTCGAGGAAGCGGACCCGCTGCGCGAGCAGGCGATCGCGGACGTCGATGTGAGCCTGCTGCCGCGTGATGTCGGCCATCGTGAAACGGATCTGGCGGTCGAGCTCGTCGATCTGGGTCTGGGTGCGGTCGATCAGCGCCTGCTGGGCCGCGATCTGGCCGTCCAGGTCACGGACCAGCTGGACCAGGGCGTTGATCCGCTCCTGGACGTCCTTGATCCGGTTCTGGATGTCCTGCAGCCGCTGGGCGGCGTCGACCTGGGTGTTGATGGAGTTGTTCAGCTGGTCGCAGATCGTGTCCCCGGGGTCGCAGTAGATGGCGTGCACCGGCGCCACCCGGAGCGGCGCCAGCAGCACCAGCGTCATCAGCACGAGAAGCGGCTTTCTCAATCTCAGATCCTCACGAAGCGGCGGACGCCGATGTAGCTGCCGAGCGCGCCCAGCAGGGCACCGCCGAGCAGCAGGTCCTGGGCCAGCTGGCCCACGAACTTGGGGTCATAGGTGAGCGGCACGAAGAAGAGATCGGTCCGGAAGCGCTCGACGAAAGGGCGGTAGCTGACCACCAGCAGGCCGAGCGCAACCCCCGCCGCCACCACCCCGGTCAGGACCCCCTCCAGCACGAAGGGGCCGCGCACGAACCACTCGGTGGCGCCCACCAGCTTCATGACCTCGATCTCCTGGCGGCGGTGGTAGACCGCCGTCCGGATGGTGTTCATGACGATCACCACCGAGATCACCACCAGGATCGCGAGCAGCGCCAAACCAGCCCAGCTGAGCCAGCTCGAGAGCGCCAGCATGCGGTTGATGAAGTCGCCCTGGTAGTCGGTGGGGTCGCTGGGGTCGGCGCCCCGCCACTGGCGCGCCAGGGCGTCGACGGCGGCGACGTCGGCCAGGTCCCGGACCCGCACCTCCAGCTTGGCCGACAGCGGGTTGCCCTCGATCTGCTGGACGATCCGCGCGTTGGTGGGGTCGGACTGGAAGTGCGCCAGCACCTGGTCCTTGGTCAGAAACTGCACCTCGGCGACCCGGGGATCCGCGCGCAGCTGCTCCTGGAAGTCGTAGACCGTCTGCAGCGGCGTGCCGTCGGCGACGGTGATGCTGATCACGCTGACCCGTGCCCGCAGGAGCTGGAGGACGTCGTTCATGGCGTGGCCGACGAGCAGGTTGACCCCGGCCATGACCAGGATGAGCGTGATCGAGAGCACGGCGGCCAGGCTGACGCCGGCGTTGCGCCAGAAGCTCTGCCAGGCGCTGCTAAGCGCGAACTGAAGATGCCGCCAGAGCCTCATGGTATCTCCCGGAACGGTCGTCCCTGACCACCCGGCCGGCCTCGATGGCCACCACCCGCCGGCGGAGAAGGTCGACGATCTCACGGTTGTGCGTCGCCATCACGACGGTGGCGCCGCGGGCGTTGATGCGCAGGAAAAGCTGCATGATCTCCCAGGCCGTGGCCGGGTCCAGGTTGCCGGTCGGCTCGTCGGCCACGATCACCCTGGGCGCGTGCACCAGCGCGCGGGCGATGGCCACCCGCTGCTGCTCGCCCCCCGACAGCTCGCGGGGGTACTTGTCGCGCTGGTCGGCCAGGCCGACGGTGTCGAGGGCGTCCTCCGTCTTCGGGCGGATGACCCGGCCGGGGTCGCCCATCACCCGGAGCGCGAAGGCGACGTTCTCGTAGACGGTCAGGCTGGGCAGCAGCTTGAAGTCCTGGAAGACCAGGCCGATCTTGCGCCGGTAGTACGGCAGCTGCCGCCGCTTCATCCGGCCCAGCTCGGCGCCGTCGACGAAGATCTTGCCCTTGGTCGGCCGCTCCTCGCGGATCAGCAGCCGGACCACGGTCGACTTGCCGGCCCCCGAGGGACCGACCAGGAACATGAAGTCTCCTTCGGGGATGTTGAGGCTGACGTCCCGGAGCGCGATCGTCTCCGGGGGATACCGCTTCCAGACGTGCTGGAGGCTGATCAGCGGCCTGCTTTCGAAGTCTGGTGTAAGGACCATGATGGTGGGTTCGTTTCTGAACTGGGCGCGAATACGCGCCGGCTAGACCGTGGGCGAGTATATCCGCATCCCCCCACGGGGTCAAACGCGAGAAGCAGGCTACTTCTTGCTGCCGGCTCTGGGTGTCGCCGTCGGCGCGGCCGCCTTGGCCAGCCGCCAGCGCAGCCAGCCCTCGATGAAGGGGTCCAGGCCGCCGTCCAGGACCGCCGCCACGTTGCCCACCTCGACGCCGGTCCGGTGGTCCTTGACCAGCTGGTAGGGCTGCAGCACGTAGCTCCGGATCTGCGACCCGAACTCCGCCGGCAGCACCTCGCCCCGCAGCTCCTCCCGCTTGAGCGCCGCCTCCTCCAGCCGGCGCTGGAAGAGGCGCGCCCGCAGGATCTTCATGGCCATCTCGCGGTTCTTCATCTGCGAGCGCTCGTTCTGGCAGGTGACCACGATCCCGGTCGGAAGGTGCGTGATGCGGACCGCGGAGTCGGTCTTGTTGACGTGCTGCCCGCCCGCTCCGGTCGAGCGGTAGGTGTCGATGCGGAGGTCGTCAGGGTCGAGCTCGACCTCGCCCTCCTCCGCCTGCTCCAGCTCCGGCATCACCTCCACCAGCGCGAAGGACGTGTGCCGGCGGTGGTTCTGGTCGAAGGGCGAGATGCGAACCAGCCGGTGGACCCCGTGCTCGGAGCGCAGCAGGCCGTAGGCCCGCTGGCCGCGGACCACCAGGGTGGCGCCCTTAAGGCCCGCCTCCTCGCCCGGGCTGGCCTCCAGGACCTGGGCCTGGAAGCCCCGCGCCTGGGCCCACTTCAGGTACATGCGGAGCAGCATCTCCACCCAGTCCTGGGCGTCGATGCCGCCCTGGCCCACGCTGATGCTGGCCACGGCGTTGTGGGTGGCGTAGGGGTCGGTGAAGAGCAGGTCGAGCTCCCGCTGCCGGATGTCGGCCCCGACCTGGCGCAGCTCCTCGTCCAGCTGCCGGGAGAGCTCTGGGTCGCCGTCGGCCAGCCGGCTCAGCTCGACCAGGTCGCTGGCCCGTCGCTCCAGCCGTTCCCAGGACTGCACCAGCTCCCGGTTCTCGGACGCCTCGCGGGCGTAGCGGGCGGCCTGGGCGGGATCCTCCCAGACCCCCGGCTGGGCTAGGAGCTGGTCGAGCTCCTCAGCTCGCCGCAGCTTGACAGGCAGGTCAAAGGTGCTCCTTCAGCTCGCGGATGCGAGCCAGGACGCTCACCGGGTTCAGCTCATCTGCCATGGCACTTCTTGTACTTGAGGCCCGACCCGCACCAGCAGGGGTCGTTGCGGCCGATCTTACCCTGGCCCCCGGCGCCGACCGGAACCGCGGCGGCCCCGCCGCCGTTGCTGCCGTCCAGCCCGGGCCCGCGCAGGGCGGCCACCAGGGGCGGCGGCGGCTTGGGCGGCTCGACCTGCACCTGCACCCGGAACATGCGGCTGACCATCTCGGCCTGGATCTGCTCGGTCAGCTCGCTGAACATCTGAAAGGCCTCGTTCTTGTACTCGACCAGCGGGTCTCGCTGACCGTAGGCGCGCAGCCCGATGCCCTCCCGGAAGTGCTCCATCGTGGTCAGGTAGTCGACCCACTTCTGGTCGATTGCGCCCAGCATCACGAACCGCTCCACCTGCCGCATGACCTCGGGCCCGATCTGCTGCTCCTTCTGCGCGTAGGCGTCCATCGCCGCCCGGTGCAGGAACTCGACCAGGCCCCGCCGGCCGTCCTTCAGGGCCTCGCCCGGGATCTCGGTGCCGGGCGCCAGCGGGAAGTAGCCGCCCAGGTAGCGGACCAGCCCGTCCAGGTCCCAGTTCTCCGGGTGGCGCCCCTCGCAGTGGGCCTCCACCCCCTTGCCGATCAGATCCCGGATGTAGGCATCCACGTTGGCCCGCGTGTCGGCGCCGGTGAGCACCTTGCGGCGCTCCTCGTAGACGATCGCCCGCTGCTTGTTCATCACGTCGTCGTACTCGACGACGTGCTTGCGGGCGTCGAAGTTCATGCCCTCCACCTTCTTCTGGGCGCTCTCGATCGAGCGGGCCACCCAGCGATGCTCGATCGGCTCCACCTCCAGGCGCTCCATCAGCCCTTTGATGCGGTCCGCCGCCGGCCCGAAGATCTTCATCAGGTCGTCTTCCAGCGAGATGTAGAAGCGGCTGGACCCGGGGTCACCCTGGCGGCCGGCCCGCCCCCGGAGCTGGTTGTCGATGCGCCGGCTCTCGTGGCGCTCGGTGCCGATGATGTGCAGCCCGCCCCGGTCCGCGACGCCGGGACCGAGGACGATGTCGGTGCCCCGGCCGGCCATGTTGGTGGCGATGGTCACCGCGGCCGGACGGCCGGCCTCGGCCACGATCGCCGCCTCGCGCTCGTGGTGCTTGGCGTTGAGCACGTTGTGCGGGACGCCGCGCTTCTCGAGCAGGCGGGCGAGCCGCTCCGACTTCTCTACTGACACCGTGCCCACCAGGACCGGCCGTCCGGCTCTGTTCATCTCCCCGATCTCGCCCAGCACGGCCTCGAACTTGGACTGCTCGGTCTTGTAGATGACGTCCGGGTTGTCGGTGCGCACCATCGCCTTGTGCGTGGGCACCACCACGACCTCCAGGCCGTAGATCTTGTGCAGCTCCTCGGCCTCGGTCAGCGCGGTGCCGGTCATGCCCGCCAGCCGGCCGTAGAGCCGGAAGTAGTTCTGCAGGGTGATGGTGGCCAGCGTGCGCATCTCCTGCTGGACCTTCAGCCCCTCCTTGGCCTCGATCGCCTGGTGCAGGCCGTCGGACCAGCGCCGGCCGGGCATGGTGCGGCCGGTGAACTCGTCCACGATCACGACCTCGCCGTTGATGACCAGGTAGTCCCGCTCGCGCAGGAACAGCGCCTTCGCCTTCAGGGCCTGGTTGATCTGGTGCGCCTCCACGGCCTGCTCCAGGTCGTAGATGTTGGGGATCTTCGTCCAGCGCTCCATCTTGGCAATGCCCTCTTCGGTGAGGGAGCAGGACTTGTGCTTGAGGTCGACCGTGAAGTCGGCGCCCTCGGCCAGGCGGGCCGCGTAGCGCGCGTACTCGTAGTACTTCTCGGTCGACTCCTCGCCCTGCCCGGAGATGATCAGCGGGGTCCGCGCCTCGTCGATCAGGATCGAGTCGACCTCGTCCACGATCCCGTAGCGAAGCTCGCGCTGCACGCACTGGGCGAGGTCGGTGGCCATGTTGTCGCGGAGGTAGTCGAAGCCGAACTCGTTGTTGGTGCCGTAGGTGATGTCGCAGCGGTAGGCGTCCTGGCGGCCCACCGGGCGCAGGTGCTGCAGACGGGAGTCCGGGTGCGACTCGTCCAGGTGCTGGGGGTCGTAGACGAAGGACGCCTGGTTCATGATCACGCCCACCGACAACCCCAGCAGGTGGAAGACGGGGCCCATCCAGCCGGCGTCGCGGCGGGCCAGGTAATCGTTGACGGTGATCAGGTGGGCGCCGCGGCCGGGCAGCGCGTTCAGGTAGAGCGGCAGGCTGGCCACCAGCGTCTTGCCTTCGCCGGTCTTCATCTCGGCGATCTTGCCCAGGTGGAGGACCATGCCCCCGACCAGCTGCACGTCGAAGTGCCGCAGGCCGATGGTGCGGCGGGCCGCCTCCCGGACCAGGGCGAAGGCCTCGACCTGCGCCTCCTCGAGGTCGTCCGTCTGCCGGACCTGCTTGCCGAGCGCCTCCGAGCGGGCGCGCAGGCCGGCGTCGTCCAGAGCCTGCAGCTCCGGCTCCAGCTCGTTGATCAGCCGCGCCGTTACCAGGTGCTGGCGGACCTCCCGCTCGTTGGGGTCGAAGAGTCCCCTGAGGACGGCCATGGGCTAGTGTCCCGCCTCGGAAGTTCGTTGAGAAAGTCGCGGCACCAGTGGCCGGTGCCAAGGCGCGGGTGGCGTAGGGAGGAGCGCATCTATCGATGCGTGACGAACTGCGCCGGGTCCTGGAACGCAGGCATCAGAGCCGAAGGCTCCCGGCCGCTGCGGCTGATGAATTTCCAACGGATTTCTGGGGCGGGACACTAGATAACTACCGGCTCGATGACAGCGAGCGAGCCGTCCGGGCGTCGGAAGGCGATGTTGATCTCGCCGGAGTCCTCGTTCAGGAAGACGTGGAAGAGCTCACCGTCGCTCTCCAGGGCGGCCACCGCGTCCGCCACCGAGCTGGCCTCGAGCCTGACCCGCAGGAACTCCGGCTCCGCCGAGCGGGGGCTGGTCCGGACCGCCGCCGCGGCCCCGGCCGGCCGGCTCCGGCGCCGGCGCTTCTCCTTCAGCTTGAGGACCTGGCGGTCCATCTTGTCGAGCGCCAGGTCGAGGGCCGCCTGCACGTCGGGGCCCGTCTCCTCCGCCTTCATGAGCGGGGTGCGGCGGCTGTGGCTGCGCACGACGATGCGGACCCGGCTGACGGGCTCCTGGCTGCGCTTGCGCTCCCGGTCGAACTCAACCTCAGCTTCGAGGGCCCGGTCGAAGTGGCGCTCCAGCCTGGTCAGCTTGCGCTCGGCGTAGGCGCGCAGGCGGGGCTGGAGCTCGTCCGTCCGGTCGTGAACCACGACCTTCACTGGCCTGAGTATACCCAGGCACTTCCGAGCCCAAGCCGCGCTTAACGGGCCTGCTGGGCGAAGCTCCGAGGGTCGGGGAAGAGGGTCAGGATCTCCTGCGGCAGGGGCAGGCCCATGGCGAACATCCGGTCCAGGATGTGGGGCCGGATGCCGGTCGGCTTGAAGGCGCCGATGATCTTCCCCTGCTTGTCCGCGCCCTCCGACTCGAACTTGAAGATCTCCTGCATGGTGATGGTCTCGCCCTCCATGCCGGTTATCTCGGCGATCGAGGTCACCCGGCGGGACCCGTCCCGCAGCCGGCTGAGCTGGCAGAAGATGTTGATGGCGCTCGCCACCTGCTGCCGGATCGCCTTCACCGGCAGGTCGACCCCGGCCATCAGCACCAGCGTCTCCAGGCGGGCCAGGGCATCGCGCGGGCTGTTGGCGTGCAGCGTCGTCATGGAGCCGTCGTGGCCGGTGTTCATGGCCTGCAGCATGTCCAGGGCCTCGCCGCCGCGGCACTCGCCGACCACGATGCGGTCCGGCCGCATGCGGAGGGAGTTGATGACCAGCCGCTGGATGGTGACCTCGCCCTCGCCGTTGATGTCCTTGGGCCGGGTCTCCATTCGGCAGACGTGGTCCTGGTGCAGCTGCAGCTCGGCCGCGTCCTCGATGGTCACGATGCGGTCCTCAGGCGGGATGAAGCCCGAGAGCACGTTCAGGAAGGTCGTCTTGCCGGTGCCGGTGCCGCCGCTGACGACGATGTTCGCCCTCGCCAGCACGGCCGCCTTCAAGAAGCCGAAGCCGGCCTCTGTGCAGCTGCCGAAGCGGATCAGGTCGTCGACCTGGAAGGGGTCGTGGGCGAACTTCCGGATGGTCAGCATCGGGCCGTCGATCGCCAGCGGGCGGATGACGGCGTTGACGCGGGAGCCGTCTGCCAGGCGGGCGTCGGCCAGGGGCGAGCGTTCGTCGATCCGGCGGCCGACCGAACGGACGATGAACTGGATGACGTTGAGGAGCTGGTCCTCGTCGCCGAACTTGATGTTCGTGAGGACGATCTTGCCCGACATCTCCACGTAGACGCGTTCGTGCCCGTTGACCATGACCTCGGTCACCCGCTCGTCCTGGATCAGCGGCTGGATGGGGCCGAGCTGCTGGTAGTACTCGGCGAGGTCGATACCTGGGATCCGAACTGCCATCAATTGCCCTCCGAACGGGAATTCGCGCCAGAACTATAGACGAACGCGGGCCACGGTGAACCCCGTCACAGGACCGGATCCCGCCGCCCGGAGAGCGGCCGCGCAGGCCTCCAGGGTGGCTCCCGTGGTGGCGACGTCATCGACCAGCAGCAGCGGCTGGCCCGCCAGGGGCGATCCGCGCCAGCCGAAGGCACCGGCCACGTTCGCCTGGCGGCGCAGCCGGTCCTGGCCGACCTGGGGCGGGGTCTCCCGGAGCCGGAGCAGGGCGCCGGCGGGTCCCGGCAGGC
>DATGVT010000190.1:0-3908 GCA_035300005.1 Candidatus Acidiferrales bacterium | reverse complement strand
ACCAGCCGAGCCATATCCATCCAGCGGGTCAGGGCGAAGGCGACCACGATGCTGGGGATGCCGCGCGGGAAGACGTGCAGCGCGTCGCTGAGGACGAAGACGAGGATCATCGCCACCAGCAGGTCGGGGATGCCGTACCAGAGGTTGATCAGGAATGAGATCACGGTGTCCACCCAGCCCCGGTAGAAGCCGGCCAGGAGTCCGAGCGTGATCCCCAGCGCGGCGATGATGACGGCGCTGCCGACGCCGACCTGGACCGTGATGGCGGCGCCGCCCATCAGCCGGCTCAGGATGTCGCGGCCGCCCTGGTCGAGGCCCAGCGGGTGGGTCGAGCTGAGCCCCTGGTAGGTGGGCCCGATGGCCTCCTTCCAGATCGGGTAAGGCGTCCAGAGGACCGACACCAGCGCCGTCAGGAACAGGACGACGATGATCGTCCCGCCCAGCAGCGCCAGCCGGTTCCGGCGCACTCGCAGCCAGGCGTCGCGCCAGAGCGTGGTCTGCTCGGCGGTCTCGTAGACGTCGGTGGCGACGAACTCTTCCGGGATCGCGACTCCAGCAGCCACGCTTAGTACCTGATCCTGGGGTCGAGCAGCGGGTAGACGACGTCCACCGCCAGGTTGGCCAGGCCGACCAACGCGGCGTAGAAGGTGAAGACGCCGATCACGATGTTGTAGTCGCGAGCCAGGATGCTCGTGACGAACTCCTTGCCCAGGCCGGGGATGCCGAATATGGACTCGATCACGACCGAGCCGGTGATGATGCCGGTCACCAGCGGGCCCAGGATGGTGATGACCGGGATCAGCGCGTTGCGCAGGGCGTGGCGGAAGATCACGACCTGCGCCTTGAGGCCCTTGGCCCAGGCCGTGCGCACGTAGTCCTGCCGGATCACCTCCAGCATCGAGGCGCGGGTGAGGCGCGCGACGTAGCTGGCGTAAGGAAAGCCGAGGGCCAGGGCCGGGACCGGGATCTGCTCGATCTTCCCCCAGCCGATGTCGTAGTAGAAGGTGCCGTTGGTCCACTCGTAGAGGTATTTGCCGGTCAGCAACACCAGGTAGATGGCGATCACAAAGCTGGGGATGCTGTAGCCGACCACCGAACCGCTGGACGCCAGGTAGTCCACCCAGGTGTTCTGGCGCAGGGCTCCCAGCAGGCCCAGGACGAGGCCCAGCCCGATGGTCACGATCAGCGCGCAGAGGCCGAGGGTGGCTGACACGCCCGCCTCCCGAATGAGCAGCGGCGCGATCTTCACCCCGCGGTTGGCCAGCGACTCGCCCAGGTCGCCGCGGAAGAGGAGGTCGGTCGCCCAGAGCAGGTACTGCTGGGGCAGCGGCAGGTCGAGGTGGTAGTAGTGAAGCTGCGCGGCGTGCGCTTCCGGCGTCTGGCGCGTCTCCCGGATGAAGGCGTCGCCCGGGATCTGGTGCAGCAGGAGAAAGACGACCGAGGAGACGACGATCGTCGTGAAAGCGATCAGGACCAGCCGCTGGGCGACGTAGCTGACGGTTCCTCGGGTCATCCGGTCTCCTGAAAGGCGAGAGGCCCGCCACCGAGGCGGGCCCCCCTATTCTGATGGCTCAATCCTGGGGCTAGTGCTTCAGGATCTTGATCTCGCTCCAGTAGTAGTCGTAGAGCGCGTTGCCCCCGACACCCTTGACGTAGCTGTGCACGACGTACGGCTGCACCCCGTAGAAGAGGCCTCCGTACTGCACATCGTCGATCATGATCTGGCTGGCCTGGTTGTAGTCGGAAAGCGCCGCGTCGAGCGGCTTCTGATTCGCCTGCTGGACCAGCTTGTCCAGCTGCGGGTTGCTGTAGCAGGTGCCCGCCGAGCCGCCGCCGGTCACGAACAGGAAGTCGAACCAGTCCTGCGGGTGGTCGTAGTCAGCACCCCAGCTGTGCCGGAAGATCGTGTAGGCGCACTTGCTGCGGGTCTTGAAGAAGGTTGCCCGGTCGGCCGCCGACAGGCTCACGTTGACGCCCAGGTTGCTCTTCCACTGGGACTGCAGGTTCTCGCCCACCGCCTTGTTGGTGGCGCTGCTGTTGAAGCTGTAGGTCAAGCCTTTCACCTTCGCCCCGTTGGGATCCCACTGCTGGTAGAGGGACTTGGCCTGGCTGGCGTCGAATTTGGCGTTGGGGTCCTTGCCGTCGCCCAGGTAGCCCTTGAGGCCCTTGGTGATGACGCCTCCGGTCGCCGCCTGGCAGGTGGCGCCTTTGGCGCAGGCGATGTCGACCAGCTGCGCGCGGTCGACCGCCAGGCTGAAGGCTTTGCGGCCGTTCTTGCCGGCGTCGATGCCCGCGAACGGCCCGGTCTTGAAGTTGAAGCCGATCCAGGTCGTCCGGGCGGACGACTGGAGGGTCAGCTCCTTCTTCAGCTTGGGGTCGTTCTGGTAACGGATGATGTCCTCCGGGGTCGGCGCCTGGTTGGCGTAGCCGATCAGCGAATAACCGCCGGATTCGTACTTGGTCAGCTGTGCCTTCTGGTCGGCGACGATCTCGATGTGGACTCTCTTGATGGGGCCGGTCGAACCGCCGTAGTACTTGGCGTTGGGGACGAAGTCGATCGACTGCTTCGGCGTCCGGGCGGTCATCTTGAAGGCGCCGGTGCCGATCGCGGTGTCGGGCTTCTCGGCCCAGCCGGAGTCGGTGTCCTTGCCCGCGGCCTTGACGACCTTGGTGTTCACCACCCAGGCCGTCCAGAGGGCGACCTCGGTGAACCAGTAGCCGGCGGGCTTGGAAAGAGTGGCCTTGAAGTTGAAGTCGTCGATCTTGGACAGGCCGCTGAGCGTCTGCGACTTGCCGTCCTCGACGTCCTTGTAGCCCTTGACGGGCTCAAAGACGGACGCGTAGTCGCCCTGCTTGGCGGCGGCGCGGTTCCAGCTGAAGATGAAATCGTCAGCCTTGACCGGGTCGCCGTTGGAGAACTTGACGTCGTTCTTCATGTGGAACGTGTAGGTGAGGCCGTCCGCAGAGATGTCGGGCTGGCCCTTGGCGATGTCCGGGATCTCCTTCAGGCTGTCGTCGAACTTGTAGAGCCCCGAATAGACATTGCGGAAGATGTCGATGTCCACCGCGGCCGACATCGCACCCGGGTCCAGGTCCCCGACGTCGTCGACGAGTGGAAAGTTCAGAGTCTGGTCAGGGGCGAGCTCCTCGGACGTGCCCCCACCCCCTCCGCCGCAGGCCAGCGCCAGCCAGAAGGCACCGGCCAGGACCGCGAGGGCCCTGAACCTCTGGTTTCGCGTCATATGCACCCCCTAATCGGTGAACACGGCAGCATCGCAGTTCGCTGCTCTTTCCCCCCGCCCTCTTCCCAGCTTGTCCACCGAGGGGGTGCTGGGGCGAGAGTGCGCCGGCGGGGGACGCGGCCGCAAACGCCGGCCGCCCACTACTCCAGCCCACATCTTTGGGCCCGCCCAGTCTACCTGTCAAGCGCGAGAGGGGTCCCGGGGGGCGCTGGGTAGAATTGAGCGTCCGGGGCGGCTAGCTCAGCGGGAGAGCGCTTGCTTCACACGCAAGAGGTCGCTGGTTCAATCCCAGCGCCGCCCACCAGGGTCAGTGGCCCCGTCGTCTAGTGGACCAGGACGCAGCCCTCTCAAGGCTGAGATCGCGGGTTCGAATCCCGCCGGGGCTACCACTGCCGTGTTGGCTACGCGCCATCGGAGATGGCTGCGGAAATCTCAGCGCGACGGTGGCTGCAAGGGCGCCGGGCGCCTGCCGTCAGTGTCGGTGATCCCATACTCGCTTGCTACCTCGGCGATGTCGAGCGCTCGGCCCGATTTCGCAATCACGTGTTCATCCGCTGCCAGCGCCGCGACGAGCCGCCCGTTGAACTCGGGAGACCAACCCCTGCTCGAGTCGGGGAATAGCTCGGGGTGTGCCAGCACTGCCGCGGTCCGGGTCAACCTCGGCCA
>DATGVT010000189.1:0-3893 GCA_035300005.1 Candidatus Acidiferrales bacterium | reverse complement strand
CGCATTCACCACCGTCCGGGCGCACGTCCAGAGCATCCTGGAGAAGCTCGCCTCGCACTCCAAATTGGAGGCCGTGGCCCGGGCCAACCAGCTGGGCTTGCTCGAGAAGGAGTAGCACCCGGGTACCACCCCTCTGATTGGGGCCGCATCGTGCAAATGCAGGACGGCAAATTCGTGCCACCTCACGATGAGGGCCCGCACAGAGGAGGGTCATCCTTGCGAAGGCCGCGCACCCCACGTCACGGGGGCCGCCCAAAGAGAACTCAGGGAAAGGGAGCAAGGATGGATTTCGAGCCGGGAACCGCTCTTGGCAGTTACGTGGTTCAGGAGCGGGTGAGCGCAGGCGGCATGGCCGTCGTGTACCGGGCGCTCCATCAGACGCTGGGCCGCGAGGTCGCACTCAAGGTGCTCTCGCCGGAGCTGGTCAACCAGACCGGCTTCATGCAGCGCTTCATCAACGAGGCCCGGACGGTCGCCCAGCTCGATCACCCCAACATCCTCCCGGTCTTCGACTTCGGCTCCATCAACGAGGTCACCTTCCTGACCATGCCTCTCGTCAAGGGCGGGACGCTGCGCAACCTGATGGACCGCGGCGCGATGGACCCGGGCAGCGCCTGGCGGTACCTGCGCGAGGTGTCCAAGGCTCTCCAGTACGCGCACGAGAACGGCGTCGTCCACCGCGACGTCAAGCCCACCAACGTGCTCATCCACACCGACGGCCGCGGCCTGCTGGCCGACTTCGGGCTCGCCCGCAGCATGGCCCGGCCCTCCAACCTGTCCGGCGTCGGGATCGCGATCGGCACCCCCGGCTACATGGCGCCCGAGCAGGCGATGGGTGCCAACGTCGACCACCGCGCCGACATCTACGCCCTGGGCGTCCTGGTCTTCGAGATGCTGACCGGCACCATGCCCTACCGGCAGAACACCCAGATGGGCGTGATGATGGCCACCGTCCAGGCCGCCATCCCCGCCGCCGTCGAGCGCAACCCAAGTCTGCCCAAGGAGCTGGACGCGGTGCTCGCCCGGGCCTTGGCCAAGCGGCCGGAGGACCGCCAGCAGTCGGCCCGCGAGCTCCTCGAGGAGCTGCGCCACGTGCCCTTCGGCGTACCCATGAACACCCCCGGCATGCTGCAGGCAGGCACCTTCCCCACCCTGGGCGCCAACGGGGCGGCCGAGATGGTGCCGGCCGTGCCCGCTCGGCTGGGCGCGCACGGCATCCCGGGCGCACTGCCCGCCGCATTCACGAGCCCGGACGCCTACACGGTGAGCACGCCCCCCGCCCTGCGGACCGGCGCTGAGGCGGCGCCCGTCGCCACGGCGATTCCGATGCCGGGCGCGGTGGCGGTCGAGGTGGCCAGGGCCCTCAACAACACCCCGCCCCCGGCCGCCGCCGGCTCCGCTGTGATGCTGCTCGAGCAGATGGGCGTCCGCCGCCGGCACGCCCAGCAGCGGTTCGGCCAGAACGCCTTCTTCGCCAACGCGGTCACCACCGCCCGCCAGGTCGCCGGCGAGCGCTGGCCCTACATCGTGCAGATGGCCGCGCTGCCCGAGTTCCTCTACCAGGACCCGCCCGACAACCTGGAGCGGACCTCGCAGGTCGACGTCCTCTCCCGCCTGAACGAGGCGTTCGAGATGGTCTTCGCCAGCGACGCCCCCGAGAAGCTGCGCCAGTGGGGCCGGGCCGCCACCGAGCGCTGGCTGAAGGTCCGCAAGGGTTCCGAGATCCACCAGTTCCGGAACGGGTTCATCCCCGGCCAGCAGCGCAAGTTGGGCGCCATGCTGAAGGCGTACGCGGCCTGGATGGACTCCGTCCGCGGCGAGCCCCTGCAAGCCTGGAAGCAGATCGACGAGCACCAGTTCTGGCTGCTCCAGTACTCCAACCTCTTCGCCCTCGGCCGCGAGAAGTCGGAAAAGTCCTGCCACATGTGGGTGTCGAGCCTGGAGACCCTGCTGCGCTGGGGGGGCCTCGCCAACGACTGGCTGGTCGACGAGGTCGAGTGTGGCTGCGTCACCCGCACCTACAACTGCGTCTTCGCCATCCGCTCGGTGAAGGGCAGCCTCAGCTAGACAACCCCGAAGGGAGAGAGGGGTTCGACGAACGGCCGGGCCTGAGGCCCGGCCGTTTGCTGTTACTGGCGGGCCCGCAGGGATTGGGTGCGCAGCATCTGGGTGCGGGGTTCCCCGGGCTCGATGCGAGCTGCGGCCACGGTCACGTTGTCGGGCGCGCCCAGCTGCTTGCACTTGTTGATGACACGCTGGACGCCGCCCACCAGGTCGTGCCCGTAGAGCAGCGACCACATCTGCTCCACCGAGACCCCGGCCGTGTCCACGCCATCGCTGCAGAGGACGACCAGGTCGCCCTCCTGGAGCTTGACGGAGTCGATGAAGGCCTGGATCCGGTCCCAGACCCCGATCGCCCGTGTCAGCCGGTGCTTCATGGGGTGGTCCCGCGCCTCCTCCGGCTTGATGACCCCGAGGCGCACCTGCTCCGCCGGCCAGGAGTGATCCTGGGAGATCATCTTCGCCTCCCGGTTGCGGAACAGGTAGGCGGGGCTGTCGCCCACGTTGAGCACCGTCAGCTGGTCCCGGTCGATGGCGACCACGACCATGGTGCTTCCCATCCCGGCCCAGGCCGGGTTCTGCTTGGCGGCTTCGAAGACGGCGGTGTTGGCCTGCGTCGCGGCCACCTTCAGCCGCTCGGCGTCGGGACCCCGCACGCCGTCCTGGTCCAGCACCCCGGCGAGGGTCTCCGAGGCGATGCTGCTCGCCAGGTGCCCGGCAGCATGCCCGCCCATGCCGTCGCAGACCACCAGCAGGGCATCCAGCCCGGCCCGGTTCTGCCAGACGAGTACCGAATCCTCGTTCTCGTCGCGATGCAGGCCAGGGTCGGTTGCCCAGGCCAGCTGGACACGCACTTGGTGTCCTAACCCAGGCTGAACTTCACCGCGTTCTGACCGATCGTCACCCGATCGTCGTGCTTCAGCTCCTTTTCCTGGACGGGCTCCCCGTTGACCAGGGTCCCGTTGGTGCTGCCCAGGTCGACGATCCAGAACTGCGCGCCCCGCCGCTCCAGCCGGGCGTGGTGGCCGGAGGTGGCGGGATCGCGGAGGATGAGGTCGTTGTCGGGCGAGCGGCCGACCCGGACCGCGCCCGCGCCCACCCGCACGCTGTGCCCGGCGTCGGGCCCGGTCTCGATGGTCAGCTCGGCCTGCACCTCGGTCGGCGCCTTGGGCGCGCCCAGCACCATGGTCTCGTCGACGTCGCCGGCGAGGGGCGCTGGCGGCTGGAAGGCGGGCATCACCGAGGTCGCCTCGTGGGCGCCCGGCGGGGGCGGCGGCTCCGCCGGCGGCAGCGAACCGGGGGCGGTGGGCGCGATCATGGTCGGCGCCTCCTCCGGCACCTCGGGCGCGGCCTGCGGAGGCGGGGCGGCCGGCTGCGGGGGGGCGGGAGCCGAGACCGCGGCCGAGGGCTCCGAGGGCGGCGTCCAGCCGCCGGACGGCGCGGGAGGAGGCCCTGCTTCGGCAGGAGGCGGTTCCGGGGCGGGGGCGGACGAGGCCGGGGCCGCGAGCGGCGGGAGGACCGGCGCGGGAGGCGGCGGTTGGGCGGCCGGTGCGGGCGCCGCCCAGCTGGGCGCGGGGGGCGCCGCCGGCTCGGAGCTCTTGGGCGCCTCCCAGCTGGGTGCCGCCGCCGGCGCCGCCCAGCTTTCGGGCGCGGGCCCAGCCGGCCTGGGTGCTTCCCAGGAAGGGGCCGTAGGTGGCTCCGGCGCGGCCGCGGCGGGCTCGGCTGGCTTCGGGCTCTCCCAGGAAGGTCCGGATGGAGCCGGGGTGGTAGTCGCGGCGGGCGTCCCCGCGGCTCCCCAGGCGGGGGCGCTGGTCTGCGTCTCGCCCCAGGCC
>DATGVT010000188.1:0-1597 GCA_035300005.1 Candidatus Acidiferrales bacterium | reverse complement strand
TGCACCCCGAGGGCTACCGCAAGGCGCTGCGGCTGGCCGGCCAGGCCGAGAAGTTCAGGTTCCCGATCGTCAGCCTGATCGACACCCCTGGCGCCTACCCGGGCGCCGGCGCCGAGGAGCGCGGGATCGCCGCCGCCATCGCCGCCGCGATCGTGAACTGGTTCGAGGTCGAGGTGCCGATCGTGGCCGCAGTGATCGGGGAGGGCGGCAGCGGCGGGGCCCTGGGCATGGGCGTCGCCGACCGCGTGGTCATGCTGGAGAACTCGATCTACTCGGTGGCCGCGCCGGAGGCCGCCGCCTCCATCGTCTGGCGCGACTCCACCCGCAAGGTGGAGGCAGCCGAGCAGCTCCAGCTGACCTCGCGCGACCTCTACGCCATGGGGGTGGTCGAGGAGGTGGTGGCGGAGCCGGGGGCGGGCGCCCACACCGACCACGACGCCGCCGCGCGTGCCGTTGACGCTGCGCTCTGGCGCCACCTGCAGCGCCTGCTGCTGCAGCCGGTGGGCGAGCTGCTTCAGCACCGCTACGAGCGCTTCCGCTACATAGACTCTCTAATCCGGGCCGAGCCCCATTTCGGCCCTAAGGTGGAGTAGGACATGCATCTAGACCCGGGCGGCCTGCTGGCGTGGATCGTGGTCGGACTGATAGCGGGGGCGGTCGCCTCCCGGGTGGTGGCCGGCCGCGGCTTCGGCTGCCTCGCCGACATCGTGGTCGGCATCGTGGGCGCCTTCGTGGGCGGCTTCCTGATCAGCCAGTTCTTACCGGGCACCACGGTGGGCTTCGTCGGCAGCATCATCGTCGCCTTCGTGGGGGCCGCCGTCCTGCTGGCGGTGCTGAAGCTCCTCAGCGGGGGCCGGCTCTAGGCGGTCCGATCGGCGTTACTGGTTGCGGGGCAAATCACCTGGCCGGGCAGCGGAAGGTGGCGGTGAGGCTCACCTTGCCCAGCTTCCCGACGTCCTGGAGGCCCTTGACGTCGATCTTGCCCGAGACCTGGTCGGAGTTCACGACCACGCTGCCGGTGGTGGTTTCCCGACTGTTCACGTAGGCGATGTTGTTGGGGTGGTCGATGAAAGTGATCAGCACAGAGCTGGAGCTGGAGTCGGCCGGCAGCGGCAGCTGCAGCGTGCCAGGACCCTTGTATCTCGAGATGATCAGCGAGAGCTCGTAGCGCTTGCCGTCCACGATGGCGTTCAGGATCATGACCCACCCGGCCTGCTTGGCGACATCGAGGTCAGGGCAGTCGCGCCTGCCCTCCAGTCGCTGGGTGCTGCCGCTGACGGTGCCGGAGAAGGTGAGGTCGATGGCGGCGGAGCCGCCGCCAACACCTCCCCCAGAGGTGGCAGTTCCGCCTGAGCCGCCACAGGCGGCGAGCAGCAGGGCGGCTGAGACCGCGATCGAGAGGGTGCGCACCATGAGCTCCCTCCGACTGATCAATGCATGGGGATGGAGTAGGACTGAAGGATGTCCGCGTAGTCGAACGAGCCCCCGCCCCCGACGGAGATCGTACCGCCGTTCTTCACGCTCCCGACCCCGGCCACCCACCACAGGGAGGCGTCGTAGGTGCCGTTCGAGGTGTAGCCGCTCTGGGTGTACTCGA
>DATGVT010000187.1:0-11540 GCA_035300005.1 Candidatus Acidiferrales bacterium | reverse complement strand
GGAGCTCTTCGGGCGCTCGACCACGGTCCCGGCCGGGCCGGCTACCTTCGCGCTGAGGACCGGCGCGCGGCTGATGCCCGCCTGCCAGTGGGCGCGCGGCGGCGGCCGCTACCACGTGCACCTGGAGACGCCGCTGGAGGTCGGCGAAGGCGACGACCGGCGCTCCTTGATGCAGCGCGTCATGAACCGCTTCGAAGCCTTCATCCGGGAGCGCCCCGACCAGTGGTACGCCTTCAGGCCGATGTTCGGATCCGAGGTTGATTAGTGTGGCGTTACCGAGGCTTTCGCGCCCTGCAGTGGATGGTGGAGCGCCTTCCCCGAGGCTGGGCTTACGCGCTGGCGGTGCTGGCGGCGCGCGTGGCCTGGCTGACCGCCCGCCGGGCTCGCCGGCGCCTGGAGTTCAACCTGGCCACCGCTCTGCCCGACTCAGCCGCGGCCGAGGTGCGCCGGCTGGCCTGGCTCAACTTCCGCAACCATGCCAAGGCCTACGTCGACCTGATGCAGCTGCCGAGGGCCTCGGTGACCGAGCTGAGAACGCTGCTGGTCGTGGAGGGCAGTCAGCACCTGGAAGCGGCGCGGGCCGCCGGCCGGGGAGTGCTTGTGGTCTCCGCGCACATCGGCTCCTGGGAGACGGTGGCCGCGATCTGGGCAGCCAGCATCGGCCCCGTCTCGCTCTTCGCGGAGGAGCTGGATCCGCGCCCGCTGTACGAGTGGTACCGGCAGACGCGGGCCCGCCTGGGCATCAGCGTCCTGCCCACCAACCGAGCCGGGCTGCGCCGGGTGCTGCAGTCGCTGGAAGCGGGAGAGATGGTGGTCACCGCGATCGACCGCGACGTCCTGGGCACGGGAGCCCTCCTGCCCTTCTTCGGCCGCCTGGCCCGCATCCCGCTGGGGCCGGCCCAGATCGCCCTCCGGCATGGCGTGCCCCTGCTGCCGGTGGTCGTCTACCGGCGGCCGGACGACGGCTACACGGCGATCGGCAGCGAGCCCATCTTCCCGGCGCCCGGCCTCGACGCCCGGGAGCTCACGTCCACCCTGCTGCGGCGGCTGGAGGGCTTCATCCGCGCCCGGCCCGAGCAGTGGCACCTGCCGCACGCGGTGTTCGAGGGCTCACCATAGTGATTTACTCGTGAAGGTCGGCCTCGTCTCCCCGTATGACTTTTCCTCCCCGGGCGGCGTCACCGAGCACGTGCGCCACCTCGGGCACTGGCTCCGCCGCCTGGGCCATGAGGTCCGCGTATTCGCGCCCGCCAGCCGGCCGGAGAGCGAGGAGCCAGGCTTCTATCGGATCGGCCGCACCTTCGCCATCCCGGTCAACGACTCCGTCGCCCGGATCACACTCAGCTTCCACCTGGCCCGCAAGGTGTCGGACATCCTGGAGGAGGAACGCTTCGACGTCCTCCACTTCCACGAGCCGCTGATGCCTGCGCTGCCGCTCACCTTGCTCCGCCTGTCCCGAACCGCCAACGTCGGGACCTTTCACGCCTTTGCGCGGTCCAACGTCGGCTACTACTACGGACGGCCCCTGCTGCGGCCGTACCTGAACCACCTCCACGCCGGGATCGCGGTCAGCGAGCCCGCCGAGCGATTCCTGCACCAGTACTTCCGGGAGTTCCCGCTCCGCGTCATTCCCAACGGCGTCGACCTGGGCGTCTTCCAGCCCGGCCTGCCGCCGATCCGCCACCTGCGCGACGACCGCGTAAATTTCCTCTTCGTCGGCCGGCTGGAGAAGCGCAAGGGCCTGATCGACCTGCTGCGCGCCTATGAGCACCTGCGCGCCCGCTTCGAGCGCGCTCGGCTGATCGTCGTCGGTGACGGGCCCCTGCGATCGCAGGTGGAGTCGTACGCGAACCGCCGCCGCCTGCCCGAGGTCGTGTTCGCCGGCTACGTGCCCAAAGAGGTGCTGCCCCGCTACTACGGGAGCGCCGACATCTTCTGCGCGCCGGCGACCGGGGGTGAGAGCTTCGGCCTGGTGCTGCTGGAGGCGATGGCCTGCGGGCTGCCCGTGGTGGCGACCGAGGTTCCGGGCTACCTGTCCCTGCTGGAGCCCGGCCGCGACAGCCTGGCGGTGCGCCCGAAAGCCTGGGCCGAGCTGGGGGCGGCGCTGGTCGTGCTGGCGCGCGATGCTGACCTGCGCCGGCGGATGGGAGCGTCGGGCCTGGCCAAGGCGCGGCGCTACGGTTGGGGCGAGGTGGCGGGCAGGGTGATCGAGGTCTACCAGGAAGCGCGTCGGGCGGCCGCGCCCGGCAAGGAGGAGCCAGTTGTTCACGGCGCGGCTTCAGGCCTGGGTTAGGCGCCGGGCGCAGCAGCTGGCGGCCGCGCTGGCGAAGGCGCCGCTGACGCCCAACCAGGTCACCCTCCTGGGCATGCTGCTCACCTTCCTGGCCGGCGCGCTGGCCGGCTTCGGGCATCTGCTCTGGGCGGGCGTGGTGCTGGCCTTCGCGGGGACCTTCGACATCCTCGACGGCGCCCTGGCCAAGGCGACCAACCGAAGCTATCCCTACGGCGCCTTCCTGGACTCGACGATCGACCGCTACTCGGAAGGAGCGGTCTATGTCGGCATCGCGGCCTACTTCCTGCAGGCGGGAGGCCCCTACATGCGCTGGCAGGTGCTGGCCACGATGCTGGCCCTGGCCGGGTCCTTCCTGGTCAGCTACGTCCGGGCGCGCGCCCAGAGCCTGGGCTTCAAGTGCGACTCCGGCTTCTTCGCGCGGCCGGAGCGGGTGGTGGTGACGGTGGTCGGCTTGATCCTGGGCTGGCAGGCCCTGACCCTGGTGGTGGCGCTGCTGGCGGTGCTCACCCACTTCACGGCGCTCCAGCGGATCCACGAGGTCTGGCGGCAGGGGCGCGCCCAGCGCCTGGCTCGCGAGCGGGCTGCGGTGGCGCCCAAAACCGGCGAAACCACGGCCCCGTGACCGATCCCTTCGCGGGCGTCGCGGGCCACGGCCAAGCGCTGCGACTGCTCCGCTCCCAGCTGGAGTCGGGCCGCCTGTCCCACGCTTACCTGTTCGCCGGTGAGCCCGGGCTGGGCAAGAGCACGGTCGCCCGCGCCCTGGCCCGGGCGTTGCTGCCGGAGGCTCCGCTCGAGCGTCACCCCGACTATTGGGAGGACGATCGGGTCAAGACCATCCACATCGACGAGATCCGGCTGCTGCCCGACCGCCAGCCGGAGCACCACGCGCAGTCGCTGCAGGCTTTCCTGGCCCTGAAGCCGGCGGTGGCCGGCTACCGGGTGGCCCTGATCACGAGCGTCGGCCGGCTCCCCGATCAGGCGCAGGGCATCCTGCTGAAGACACTCGAGGAACCCCACCCCGGCCGGGTGCTCGTCCTGACCTCGCCCAGCCTCTCGCCCTTCGTGGTCCTGCCGACCGTGGCCTCGCGCTGCCAGCGGGTCGCCTTCCACCCGGTCCGCGGGCCCGAGGTCGAGCGCCTGCTGCGCGAGCGCGGCGTCGAGGCCGAGCGGGCCTCGCTGCTGGCCGCGGTCAGCCGCGGCCGGCCGGGTTGGGCGCTGGCGCTGGCCGGGGACCCGGACGTCCTCGAACGCCATCGAGGCTGGGAACGCCGGCTGGAAGAGGTCCTGGGCGGGCCTGCCGACGCCGCCCTGGAGCTGGCCGCCGAGCTGGACGCGGCTCAGCTGCAGTGGCGGCGGTACGACACCCACCAGGAGGACCCGGCCGTGCTCGCCCTGGGCAGCTGGCAGCTCCTGCTGCGCCGGCGCATGCTGGCCGACCGCGGTCGGGCCGCGGGCCGCTGGGCCAGGCTGCTCGAGCTCTCCTTCGACACCGCCGGCTACCTGGAGCAGAACGTCAGCCCCCGCTTGGCCCTGGAGTGCTTCCTGTTGGAATGCCGGAAGGCTTCCTGAAGCAGAGCCTGCGCGGCTTCCAGCCCTACACGCCGGGCGAGCAGCCGGAGGACCCCGGCGGCTGGGTGAAGCTGAACACCAACGAATCGGGCCTGCCGCCCTCGCCCCGGGTGCTGGAGGCGCTGCGCCGCGCGGTCGGCGAGGACCTGCGCCTCTACCCCAGCCCGACCGCGGCGCCGGCCCGGCGCGCGATCGCCCGCGCCTACGGGGTCCAGCCGGATCAGGTCGCCCTCGGCAACGGCGGCGACGAGCTGATCGCCATGTGCTTCCGCGCCTTCGCCGGCGCCGGCCAGCGGGTCGCCTACCCCACGCCGACCTACCCGCTGCTGGAGCCCCTCTGCCGGATCCACGAAGTGGAACCGTCTGAGCATCCGCTGGACGCGGACTGGGCGCTGCCGGCCTCCCTCGCCGCCGACCCCGCGCCGCTGAAGTTCGTGGTCAACCCCAACTCGCCGACCGGCACCTGGGTGGGCAGGGAGGCGATCGAGCGCGTGGTCGGCTCGGCGGCCGGGGTGGTGGTGCTGGACGAGGCCTACGTGGACTTCGCGCCCGAGTCCCGCCTCGACCTCCTCACGGAGCACCCGAACCTCCTGCTGCTGCGCACGATGTCCAAGTCCTACGCGCTGGCCGGGCTGCGGATCGGCTTCGCCCTGGGGGGGTCAGACCTGATCGCGGCCCTGGACCTGGTCAAGGACTCCTACAACCTGGACCGGCTGGCCATCGTCGCCGCGGTGGCGGCGGTCGAGGACCAGGAGCACCATGACGCGATCGTCCGCCACGTGGTCGCGGAGCGGGCGTGGCTGGCCGGAGAGCTGCGCGGCCTTGGCTTCGAGGTGGCGCCTTCGGCGGCCAACTTCCTCCTCGCCCGCCCGCCGGCAGCCGGCGGCCAGGTCCACCAGGAGCTGCGCCGGCGCCGGGTCCTGGTCCGCCACTATGACCGGCCCCCGCTGGACGGCTGGTGCCGCGTCACCATCGGCACCCGAGCGCAGCACGAGCGGCTCCTGGAAGCCCTGGGTGAGATCCTGTGACCGGCTCCCACACCCCGACCCGTGACGAGGCCTTGCAGCTGGTGACCTCGCTCACGCAGAGCGAGCCGCTGCGCCGCCACATGCGCAGCGTGGAGGCGGCCATGCGCGCCTACGCCCGCCGCTTCGGCGAGGACGAGGAGCGCTGGGGCGTGATCGGACTCATCCACGACTGGGACTACGAGACCGGCCCCACCCCGGAGCAGCACCCGACCCGCGGGCTGCAGATGCTCCGCGAGAGAGGCTGGCCGGAGGAGTGGCTGGAGGACCTGGCTTCGCACGCCGAGTACCTGAACGTGCCCAGGGACCGGCCGCTCCGGAGGGCTCTTTACGCCGTGGACGAGATGTGCGGCTTCATAATCGCCTGCGCCCTGGTCAAGCCCGACCGCTCGCTCTCCACCGTGGAGGCGAGCAGCGTCCGCAAGAAGATGAAGGACAAGGCCTTTGCGCGCGGCGTCCACCGCGAGCAGCTGCTGGCCGGAGCCGAGGCGTTGGGCGTACCCTTCGACGAGCACGTGGAGTTCGTCCGAGACGCCCTGAAGCCGGTGGCCGGGGAGTTGGGGTTGAACCCCTGAGCGGGCGTCGGCTGCGTGCCTGACACCCCCGCCCGGCCGCGCGTCCTGCTCCTGCACTCAATCCTCGAACCGGGTCCAGCCCTTCTGGCCGAGGCCGCCGAAGTGGTGGCCTACCCCAGCAACCTGCCGCTCACCGACCAGAACATCCGGAAGCTGGCGGAGGGCTGCGCCGGCATCGTCAGCCAGGTGATGGACCCCATCAGCGAGCTCGTCCTGCAGGCGCCCGGCCTCAAGATCGTTTCCAACGTCGCCGTCGGCTATGACAACATCTGCGGGGGCGACGTCTCGGTGGCGACCCGGCACGGGGTGATGGTCACCAACACGCCCGGCGTGCTCGACGAGACCACCGCCGACTTCGCCTGGGCGCTTATGTTCGCGGTCGCCCGGCGGGTGGTGCAGGCCGACAACTTCGTGCGCGGCGGCCACTTCAAGGGCTGGGCGATCGACATGCTCCTGGGCGTGGACCTGCACCAGGCGACGCTGGGGATCGTGGGCATCGGCCGCATCGGCCGCGCCGTGGCGCGCCGGGCCCGGGGCTTCGACATGCGGGTGCTGTACAGCGACCCCAACCCGCTGCTGCCCGACGTCGAGCGGACGATGGGGGTGACCCGCGTAGACCTGCCGCAGCTGCTGGCGGAGTCGGACATCGTCACCCTGCACGTGCCCGGCGGGACCCAGACGGAGCACCTGATCGGCGCCCCGCAGCTGGCGATGATGAGGCCGACCGCCATCCTGATCAACACCTCTCGTGGGGTGGTGGTCGATGAAGCCGCTCTCGCGGACGCGCTCAAGAACCACCGGCTCTTCGGCGCCGGGCTGGACGTCTACGAGCGGGAGCCGGCCGTGCACCAGGGCCTGCTGGCCGCGCACAACGCGGTGCTGGCCCCGCACATCGCCTCCGGCTCCATCCGCACCCGGGCCGAGATGTCGGCGGTGGCCGCGCGCAACTGCGTCACCGGCATCCGGGGTGGCCGGCCCGCCAACCTGCTCAACCCCGAGGTCCTGAGCAAGCGGTAGCGGGAACCCCGCGAAGCCGGGAGTCGCCAGGCCGGCCGCCCTACCGCCTGCTGGCGGTGGACCTGGACGGCACGCTGATCGACCTCCAGCTCCGCCTCGATCCCCGCGACACAGCCGCCCTCGGCCGGGCCCGGGCGTCGGGCATCCAGGTGGTCGCCTGCACCGGCCGGCCCTTCCCGGGCGCGCTGCCCTGGATCCGCAGGCTGGGCCTGGAGGGACCGTTCGTCTGCTACCAGGGCGCCGAGGTCCGCGAGCCCGGCGGCCGGGTGCTGCTGGACCACGGCGTTCCCCACCGCCTGGCCATGGAGGTCGTGCGCTGGTGCCGCGTGCGCAATCTTCACGTCCAGGGCTACCGGGACGACCGGCTGCTGGTGGAACGCGACCGCCCTGAGGCGCGCGCCTACTCGCAGCACGCGGGCATGCCAATCATCGTGGTGCCCGACCTCGACCAATCCCTGGGGCCGACCACGCCCAAGCTGGTGATCGTGGCCGACGAGGCTGCCGTGGAGCGGACTCTGCCCGAGGTGCGCGCGCGGTGGCGGGGGCGCCTCTACGTCGCCACCTCCTTACCCACCTACATCGAGATCACCAGCCCGCTGGCCGACAAGCGGCGGGCGCTGGAGTTCATCTGCGGCCGGCTCGGGATCGGTCCCCAGCAGGCGGTGGCGGTGGGCGACGGCCGCAACGACCTGCCCATGATCGAGTGGGCCGGGCTGGGGGTGGCGGTGGAAGGGGCCGCGCCCGAGGTCCTGGCCGCCGCCGATCGGGTCATCCCCCGCCCGGGCCAGGGCGGAATCGCCGGGCTGGTGGAAGCGTTGCTTTCAGAGAAGTGAGCACTCTGTTCCTGGTCCACGCCCATCCTGACGACGAGTCGATCTCCACCGGCGGCGTGATGATGCGGGCCAAGGAGGCGGGACACCGGGTGGTGCTGGTGACCTGCACGCGGGGCGAGGAGGGCGAGATCCACAACCTGGACCCCGACCTGGTACGGCCGCGGCTGGGGCAGGTCCGGACCCAGGAGCTGGAGGCCGCCGGCCGGATCCTGGGCGTGGACCGGCTGGAGTTCCTTGGCTATCGAGACTCGGGCATGGCGGGGACGCCCGCGAACCAGGACCCGCGCAGCTTCCACCAGGCGCCACCGGCGGAGGCCGCCGAAAGGCTGGCCCGCCTGCTCAGGGAGGAGCGGCCGGCGGTGGTGATCACCGAGAACGCCGACGGCACCTACGGGCACCCCGACCACGTCCAGGCCCACCGAACGACGCTGGCCGCCCTCGACCTGCTGGCGAAGGAGGGCTGGAGCCCACCCAAGCTCTACTTCACGGCTGTCCGCCGGGAGCTGCTGGAGGAGTTCCGAAAGCAGATGCCGGAGGACGCCGCCCGCTTCCCGATCGCGGGCACGCCGGAGCGCGAGATCACGGCCTTCGTCGACGTTCGGCCCTACCTGGAGCGTAAGCGGCGGGCCTTCGCGGCCCACCTGACCCAGAACGACCCCAACTCGCCGCTGACGACGATGGCGGCCCAGATCTACGAGCTGGCCTTCGGGACCGAGTGCTTCGTGCTCGGCCGCGGGCAGGCCGCCGGGCACCCGGAGAGCGATCTCTTCGCCGGCGTAGACTCGGCCCAGGCCTGAATCCATGGAAGTTCTCCGAATAACCCCCCGGGGCTACTGCCACGGCGTCGTCGATGCCTTCCGGATCGCGAAGCGCGTGCGCGAGGAGACCCAGGGACCGGTCTACATGCTGGGCATGCTCGTCCACAACACGCACGCCACCGACGACCTCCAGCAGCAGGGCATCGAGCTGGTCGATCCGCCCAACCGGCTGGCCGGGCTGGAGCAGATCGAGAGCGGCACCGTCATCTTCACCGCCCACGGCGTCTCGCCGCAGGTGAAGGAGCGGGCGTTGGCCAGGGGCCTGCACGCCGTGGACGCCACCTGCTCGGACGTGGTGCGGACGCACGAGCTGGTCGCCGACCTGGCCCGGCAGGGCTACGAGGTCGTCTACATCGGGCGCAAGGGACACCCAGAGCCGGAGGGCGTGCTCGGCGAGGCGCCCGGCCACCTCCACCTGGTGCAGGACGTGCAGGACATCGAGGAGCTGAAGCTGGAAGGGGCGAAGGTGGCCGTCACCTGCCAGACCACGCTCTCGGTCTGGGACACGGAGACGCCGATCCAGGCCGTCAAGGACCGCTACCCGCAGGCCGTCGTCCACAACGAGATCTGCCGGGCCACGCAGGAGCGGCAGGAGGCGGCGGTGGAGGCTGCCAAAGAGGTCGACCTGGTGGTGGTGGTGGGCAGCCCGCGCTCCTCCAACTCGCTGCGGCTGGTGGAGGTGGTGCGCAAGCTGGGGGGCAAGCCCGCCTACCTGGTGGATCGCATGGAGGACATCGACCCGGAGTGGTTCCGGGGCGCACGCAAGGTGGGCGTCACCAGCGGCGCTTCAACCCCCAGCCAGCTGACCCGCAAGGTGATCGAGTACCTGGAAACCCTCCCCTCAGGGGAGGGCTAGGGAGGGGCCGTGGAGGCCGGCGCTGCCGTGGCTGGAGTTCCTGACCCCGACCGCCGCCGCCGCCTTCTCCGGGCCGGTGGGGAAGCGTCCGCCGGGGCCGGCTCCGCTGCCGTCGCCGCCGCCTCCGGCGCCTGAGCGGCCGCTCCTCGCCGCCGGCGGCGCCGCCGGGCCGGCTGCGCCGGCGCCGCCTCGCGCTTGGTGACCTGGACCGCCAGCTCGCCGTCGGCGCAGAGCGTGCCCCCCTGGTTGAGCACCTCGACCCGCCAGACCGCCAGGCCCAGCCGGGGGTTGTCCAGCGCCCGTTTCTGGGTCAGCCGCCAGCGGGCGTGGATGGTGTCGCCGGCGCGCACTGGGCTCAGGAAGCGCCAGCTCATGGCCGCCGTGCCGGCGGAAGCGGGCTGGGGGCTGTCGATCGAGCCCAGGCCGATCGCGGCGGCGGCCAGGAAGGGAGCCGGAGCGGGCCTTGGCGCGTTGGCTGAATCGAGGTGAAGGGGAGTGAAGTCTCCGGCCACGCCCATGAAGAGGCCCAGGTCGGCGTCGGTCAGCGTGCGGCGGCGGGTGACCCACTCCCCGCCCAGGGGGAGGTCTTCGAAGTAGAGCAGGTCCAGGGCGGGAGCGAGTATACCGGCTCTAGTACACCCGGCCGGGCTCGGCTAGAATCCCCGGAAATCGCGCGGGGGAGGTCCGGGTGAGTCAGGAGACCGTTCTGGTCCTCAGCTTCGTGGCGCTGCTGTGCGCCGTGGGCCTTCTCTTCGTGATGCTTTTGCGGCTGCAGAACACCGCCCGGCAGCTGCGGCAGGCGGTGGAGGCCGCCGCCAGCGCTCGCGACCGGGCCTCGGTCCTGCTGACGGTGACGGAGGCAGTCAACTCCTCGCTCTCCATGGAGGAGGTCCTGAACCTGGCCCTCACGCACTGCGGGCGCCTGGTGGGCGCCAGCGCGGGCGCCCTCTACCTGATGCGTCCGGACCGGTCGGAGCTGACTCGCGAGGCCTCCTTCGGGCTCGCCCACCACGCCCGCGCCGCCACCCGCCGGCTCGACCAGGAGCCGACCCGGAGCGCGCTCGCCCAGGAGCGGCAGAGCGTGGTCGAGCTGGCCGAGCGGGACGCGCCGGGGCTGGAGGGGGGCGGCCACCCCGGCCACGCCCTGGTGCTGCCGGTGCAGCGATCGGGCCAGCTGATGGGTGCCATGGAGCTGTACCTGCTGAACCAGCCCGAGATCACGCCCGAGCAGATGGACCTCCTCTACGGCGTCGCGGCCCAGACCGCCACCGCGATCCGGCACGCGCAGCTCTTCCGTGAGCAGGAGGAGACGGGGCTCACCGACGAGCTCACCCACCTGCCCAACCGCCGGTACCTGGCGCAGCGATACCTGCAGGAGATGCAGCGCTCGCGCCGCTACCACAAGCCGATGGCCTTCCTGATGCTCGACATCGACCACTTCAAGGAGGTCAACGACAGCCACGGCCACCTGATCGGCGACCAGGTTCTGGCCGAGCTGGGCCGCATCCTCGCGGCCTCGGTGCGGGAGTCGGACGTCTGCGCCCGCTACGGCGGCGAGGAGTTCGCAGCCATCCTGCACGAGGCCTCGGTGGAGGGCGCCCAGATCATGGCCGAGCGGCTGCGGCAGGGGGTGGAAGCCCACACCTTCCCGGCCGGGCTCAAGCTGAGCGTGAGCGTCGGCATCGCTGCCACCGACAACCCGGAGCGTTTCGGCACCCTGATCGAGGAGGCTGACTCGGCGCTCTATCGGGCCAAGGAGGCGGGCCGCAACCGGGTCGCCCTGGCCCAGATCCCCTCGGCGGAGGTCGAGACCGCCACCCCGTAGGGTTTACCGCCACCCCGTAGATTTACGGGTATGGGCCGCTACTGCCTGGAATGCGGCCACCCGCTGGAGCTGCGCGTGATCGACGGTCGGCAGCTCGAGGCCTGCCCACGGTGCGCGTTCGTGCTCTGGCCCGACCCCAAGCTGGCCACCGCGGTGGTGGTCGAGATGGACGGCGGGGTGGTGCTCGGCCGGCGGGCCATCGAGCCCGGGTACGGGGAGTGGTGCCTGCCCGGCGGCTTCGTGGACCAGGACGAGCACCCCGAGCGAGCCGGGACGCGCGAGTGCCTGGAGGAGATCGGGGCCGCCGTGGAGCTGACGGGCCTCCTGGGCGTGTACCACGTCACCCGCGGCGACGGCACCGGCCTGGTCGTGCTCGCCTACCGCGGTCGGGTTCGCGAGGGCGAGCGGCTGGCGCCCGGCAAGGAGATGCTGGAGGTAAGCGTCTTCGCGCCCGACCGGCTGCCGGAGCTGGCCTTCGCCAGCCACACCCAGGTCATGAATGACTGGCTGGCCCGAGTGGAAGAGGCAAAGCCGTGAACTCGCGCTGGAGACCGCTGCCTAGGCTGAACAGCTCACAAGATCAGGCGACACCTGGGAGGTAGTTCCCAGAGATAGCAAGACGGCCCCATCCTTTGGGTGCTTCACGCCACAAAGGGAGGGCCGTCGTGACACACCTGACTCGGGTAGCTCTGTTCGCCCACATCGGCCGGGTCGGCGTCACCAGAGGCT
>DATGVT010000186.1:0-7871 GCA_035300005.1 Candidatus Acidiferrales bacterium | reverse complement strand
TCGTGCTCGCGGCCGGCCTGCTCGGCTCCTTCCTGGCCACACCCTACCTGCATCCCTACGACCTGGCGGTGCTGCTGGTGGCGGCCTGGCTCCAGCTGGAGTCGGCCAGCCCGCTGATGATCGCGTGGCTGCTGTTCGGGGCCGTGGCGGCCGAGCTGGTCGGGGCCGGGATCCCGTACCCGGTGATCGTCTTCGAGCTGGGCTGGCTGGGCCTGCTCTGGCTAGGTGCCGACCGGGCTAGCTGGCCAGGTCGGGTCGCGGGCGCACGAAGTTCGCCGCGATCAGGCTGAGCAGGGCCAGCCCACCCATCACCAGCGCGTGCTTGGGGTGAGTCCCGGAGGCGCTGGTGAAGAGCTGCAGCGCGCCCACCCAGTACAGGGCGGCCAGGACTGCGAAAACGACGGCGAGCGCGACCAGCGCGCCGACGGCGGGCCAACCCCTCATCCGGCCTAACGTAGCAGGGCCAGCGCGCCGGCTCCAAGCACGACGCAGTAGTAGCCGTAGGGGTCGAGCCGTCCCGACCGGAAGTACCGGACCAGGAATCGCGCCGACGCGTAGGCCGCGATCCCGGCCAGCAGAGCGCCGGCCAGGAACTGGCCCAGCGGGACGCCGGGAGCGAAGAGAGCCGGCACCTCAAGGACCCCCGCGGCTCCGATGATCGGCGTCGCCAGCAGGAAGGAAAAGCGCGCCGCCTCCTGGTGCCGGAGCCCGGCCAGCAGTCCGCCCGCCATGGTCACGCCCGAGCGCGAGATCCCGGGGAAGAGGGCGAGGACCTGGCAGAGTCCGACCAGGAAGGCGGCTTGAAAGCTGAGGCCCGGCACCGAGGCGTAGTGGGCCTCCTGCTGGAGCCGGGCCTGGCCGGCCAGCCGCGCCCGCCGCTCGTCCCGGCGCCGCATGAGCTCGGCCCCCAGCAGGAGCAGGCCGTTCGCCATCAGCAGGACCGCCGCGCTGCGGGGGTTGGCGAAAAGGGCCTTCAGCCGCGACTCTCCGAGCAGCCCGACCACGCCGGTCGGCACCGTGCCGACCACGAGCAGAAAGGCAAGCCTCTCCTCCGGGGTCGCCAGCCGTCCCCGCAGCGAGGCGCGCAGGAAGCCACCGATGATCGCCAGCCAGTCCCGCCAGTAGAGGACGAGCAGCGCGGTGGCGGTGCCCAGGTGGAGCAGCACGAGGAAGGGCACGAAGGTGGGGTCGCTCTGCCGGTAGGTCCAGCCCAGCAGCGTGGGGACCAGGACCGCGTGGCCCAGGGAGGAGACGGGGAAGAGCTCGGTGGCGCCCTGCAGGAGGGCCATGAACAGAACCTGCCAGAGGACCATTCGTCAGCTGTTGGTGGCGGGCTTCGGCAGCTTCTTGGCGGCGGCGAGGAACTTGCGGGCCAGCGTCGAGTAGCTGTCGCGGACCGCCCGGGCCGGATCCAGCCCCAGGCCAGCCGCGGTCTCCACCAGCACCTCGGCCGGCCCCTCCACCTCGACGAACCACCCGAACTCGAGGATGTCGAGCGTGACCGCGACGCTGTCCTGCTTCCAGGTGGCGCGATGCTTCTCATAGCTGAACTGCACCCGGCAGCCGAGGGCCAGCAGGAGGTCGTGGGTGGCGCGGGCGTCGCCCACCGCCACCTCGGTCTCCTCCCGGGTCTTGACCCCGTTCGAGAAATGGGCGGGACCCTTGGCGGTCAGGATGCCCTGGGGACCGCCGTCCAGGATCCGCAGCCGGAGGCTGGCCCTGCCCTTGGACTTGCCCGGCAACACGAAGCGCAGATTCTGCTCGTCATAGCTGCCCTCCGAGCGATAGCCCTTCTCCTTCAGCAGGGCGCGCAGCCGAGTGTGGTCGCGAGGCCCGGCCAGCCGGAACTTGAGCTCCGACTCGAGCGCGCGGTCGCGGGGCTCATGGCGGATGCCGCGGCGGGCCACTGAATGAGCCTAGGGTGTGGTGTCCGGGTCGGTGAACCCGGGGCCGCCCTGGAACTCACCCACCGGCGCCTCGGTCACGTCCGTCACCTGGCCGGCGTAAGCCTCAGCGTCGTCCTGGGGCCGGTAGCCGAGCCGGCGGGCCGACTCCAGGTCCCACCAGCCCCGGGTGTTGGCGGAAACGCCGTACGCGATCGCGAAGCCGAGGTCGGGCGACTCCAGGCAGGCCCTGACCAGGCGGACCAGGTCGCCGGGCGAGATCCAGGTCGAAAGGTGGCGGACGGTCTGCGGGCGCTCGACGGCGGTGCCGATCCTGAGGCAGGCCACCCGCAGCCCGAACTTGTCGTGGTACATCCGGCCCAGCGCCTCGCCGAAGACCTTGCTGACACCGTAGTAGGTGTCCGGGCGGACTGGGCTCTCCGGCCCCAGCCGCTCGCCGACGCGATGGAATCCGGTCGCGTGGTTGGAGGAGGCGAAGACGATGCGCGGGCAGCCCTCCAGGCGGGCCGCCTCGAAGACGGTCCAGGTCCCCTGGAGGTTGGAGCGCAGGATCTGGTCGAATGGCGCCTCGACCGGGATGGCCGCAAGGTGGACGCAGGCGTCGCAGTCCCCCAGCGCCCGGCGGGCGACGGCCAGGTCCGTGATGTCGCCGCGGACGACCTCCTCGCCCGCCTCCGCCCGCAGCGCCTTGACGTCCAGGAGGCGCACGTGCTCAGCCGCCGGGCGGAGCCCCCTGCGCAGCACGCCGCCGATCGTTCCCCCTGCCCCCGTGATCAGCAGCCGCTTCACGGCCACAACCTAGTGTCCCGCCCCAAAAATTCGCCGGAAATTCATCGTCCTTGGTGGCCGGGCGCCATCCCACCCCACCGAATCTGGCGATTCGGCGGGGACCCCGGGGGCGCTGATGCCTGCGTTAGGGGGCCCGGCGCTCGTCGTCACCCATCTTCGGATGGGCTCCTCCTCACGCCGCCCCTGCCTTGGCACCGGCCGTCAAGGCCGCGACTTTCTCGACGAACTTCCGGAGCAGGACACTGGTGGAGCGCGGGCTCTGGTCCGAACAGGGCGGCGTCAGGCGCCGTTCAGCTCGTAGGCGGTCACCGGCTCTTCCTTGCCCTTGACCTTGAGCGCGCGCTCGCGCGCGGCCGCGGGCGCCGAGCTGAGCAGCCGCCAGGTGCTGCCGGCGACCAGGATCGTGCCCGCCTCCGCCGCCTCGCAGAGCCTGGCTGCCGTGTTCACGGCGTCGCCGATCGCGGTGTACTGCTTGCGGTCGGGCCCGCCGACGTTGCCGACCACGACCTCGCCGGTGCAGATTCCGATGCCGACGCCGGTGCCGCGCTCGGCCAGCTGGCGGGCCCCTGAGCTGGAGATCTCCAGCGCCGCCGCCAGGGCCCGGTCGGCATGATGGTCCACCGGTTGGGGTGCGTTCCAGAACGCCATGACGCAGTCGCCGACGTACTTGTCCACCGTTCCCTCGTGCTGGAAGACGATCTCGGTGCTGCGCTCGGTGAAGTCGTTGAGCAGGCCCACGACTTCCTCGGGCGGCAGCCTCTCGGACATCGACGTGAATCCGCGTACGTCCACAAAGAGCACCGTCAGCGGCCGCCTGTCCCCGCCCACACGCAGGTCTTCGACCCGGCCGACGCGGACCAGCTGCTGCATGACACGGGGATCGACGTACTGGCTGAAGATGTCCTCCACCTTGCGCCGCTCGCGCTCCTCCAGCAGGTAGCGCGCACCCTGCGCGGCGCCAAAGGCGAGCGTGACCGCGGCCGGCGTGAACAGAGGGTCGATCAGCCAGCCCGCGCGCGAGAACCAGAGCGCGACCGCCGCGTAGGCGGCCAGCACCACCGCGGTCAGCAGGGCCCCCATCCTCAGCGAGGCCAGGTAGGTCAGGGACCCGACCAGCGCTCCGAAGACCAGGATCGCGAGGTAGAGCGAGCGGTCGGGCTGGATCCGCAAATAGCGGCCCTGCTGGACTGTGCCCAGCTCGTCGCCCAAGATCCGGTAGCCGTAGTTCTGGTTGCTCTGCATGCAGCGCGACTGGTAGCGCGGGCAGAAGGAGGGGTCGTGGTCGAAGCCGACCGGCTGCGAGTGGACGTCGTCGGCGTCCAGGAAGCTGGTGCCGATGACGACGATCTGGCCCGTGATCAGGAGCGGGTCGCAGCTCCGGTTGAAGGCATCGATGTAGCGGCAGCTGGGCGCGGGTCCCCGAGAAAAGTTGATCAGCATCTGGCCGCCGGGAGTGAGCGGGATGTGGTGGGGGCCGAAGACCGCCTCCCGCGGGCCGATCTGCAAAGGGGTGCGTCCGATCCTCTCCGCGATCCTGAGCGCCTTCAGGAAGACCGGCTCCTCTTCGGGCTCGTTCTGGGGGCAGCTGGGTTTGGCTCTCAGGTTGACGCCGCGAACAGTGTTGGCGGCATCGGGCAGGCCCAGGCCGCGATCGCCGACGCCGGCCGACACTTCGGCGAAGTTGTCGAGCGGCTCGTCCTCGGCGGTGCAGGCGAGGACCACGTTGCCCGCCTTCGAGATCGCCGCCACCAGGGAGGCGTCACTGTCCTCGCCGCTCTCGGCGTCGATGCCGGTCAGGTGGTCGAGGACGAAGTCGACCACGATGACGCTGGGTTTGAGGCTGGCCAGGTAATCGATCACGCGCGAGTGGAACAGGTTCGACCAGGGCCAGGCACCGAGCTGTCGCTGGCTGTCCTGGTCGATCGCAATCAGCGTGATGTAGGGCGCCGGGGGCGGGGCCGGGAAGAGGCGGTCCTGGAGGTTCGCGTAGGGTCCCGCCAGCACGCCGAAGCGGATGGCACCGGCGACGAGGAGGGCTGCGGCGAGGCCAGCCATGCCGCCCCGCCACGCAGTCCGCGGGTTGGCGAGTGTGCGCCGGACCCGGCGCCGTTGCCGGGGGTCCGCCCTGGTGCTGATCGGGTTATGTTAGGTGCCCTTGCTGCGGCTGGCCCTCGGTCTGGCGCTGGTTCTCATGGCCGCCTGCGGCGGCGGGTCTGCGGCAGCGCCCAGTCCGAGCCCATCACCGATCCCCACCCCGTCTCCCTCGCCCAGCCCGACGCCGCCGAACAAGACCTTCGCGCTGAATCAGATCGGCACCAGCGGCGTCAGCGGCACCGTCAAGGTGACCCAGGAGAGCGCCGGCTCCTTCACCGTGCTCACCATCGTGACCGGCCTGGCGCCAGGGACCACGCACATGGAGCACATCCACAAGACCCGCTGCGTGCCCAACTCCGGCTCCATCATCTTCAGCCTCACGCCGCTGGTCGCCGACAGCGGCGGCATGGCCCGCGCCTCCACCACCCTCCAGCAGCCCTACGACACCCCTCAGCTGTGGGTGGTGAACGTCCACAACGGCCCGGACTTCGATACCCCTGATCACGGCCGGCTGGTCGCCTGCGCCGACCTGGACGCCCTCAGCTAGGCTCCGGTAGCCGACGCCCCGGCCGTCGGGCCGCGCAGCCGGCGGAGGCGGATTCCGAGCCAGATTGCGGGAGACAGGGGAGGGCTTGTCCATGGAGTCGCAGCAGAGGGTTGCGGTCGTGACCGGAGCCGGCAGCGGGATCGGCCGCGCAGTGGCGCTGGCTCTGGGCCGGGAGGCCTACTCGGTGGTGCTGGCCGGCCGGCGGGTGGAGGCGCTGGCGGAGACCGCGGAGCAGGGGAAGACCTCCGGCGCGCGGATGCTGGCCGTCGTCACCGACGTGCGCGACCCGGGGTCGGTGAAGGCTCTTTTCGCGCGCACCAGGGAGGCTTTCGGCCGCGTCGACCTCCTGTTCAACAACGCGGGCCGGGGCGCCCCGCCGGTGCCGCTGGAGGACCTGCCCTTCGAGGAGTGGCGGGACGTGGTCGACGTCAACCTGACCGGTGCCTTCCTCTGCACGCAGGAGGCGTTCCGGATGATGAAGAGCCAGCGGCCGCCGGGCGGGCGGATCATCAACAACGGGTCCATCTCGGCCCACTCGCCGCGGCCCAACTCGGCCGCCTACACGGCGACCAAGCACGCCATCACCGGGCTGACCCGGCAGACCGCGCTCGACGGCCGCCGCCATAACATCGCCTGCGGGCAGATCGACATCGGGAACGCCGCCACCGAGATGACGGCCCGGATGGCCGAGGGGGTGCTGCAGGCGGACCTCAGCATGGCGCCCGAGCCGCGGATGGACGTGGAGCACGTGGCGCGGGCGGTCGTCTATATGGCCAGCCTGCCGCTGGAGGCGAACGTTCAGTTCCTGACCGTGATGGCCACCAAGATGCCATTCATCGGCCGGGGCTAGCCCCTATTCCCTCCCCTCTGGGGAGGGTCGTTACTGTCGACCAGCCGGAGAGCCTCGGCGCCCTCCAGCCTCTCCTTCCTGAGGAGCTCGCCCGCCACCAGCTCGATGGCCCGCCAGTTCTCCGGCTTCTCGACCAGCTCCGCCGCCCGCCGCGCGAACTCGTCCAGCAGGCCCATGCGCTCGGCCGGGCTATCCGTCAGGTAGCGGACCCATTCCCGGATCGCCTGGTCGAGGTCGTATCCGCTCCCCTCGCGGTCCACGTGGCCCGCCCGCGCGGCCGCGAAGTAGCCCGCCATGAAGGCGGTCAGGACGCGCTCGATGAAGTCCTTCTCGGCCGGCCTCAGGGAGCCGCGCCGGGGCTGGAACCAGGACCCCGGCGGCGCGAAGTGGGTGTGGCCCCGGCCGCCCTCGGCGTCCGCGCTGAGGTCGGCGTCCAGCAGCTCGAGCCCCAGCCGGTGCCCGACCACGACATGGCCCGCCTCGTGGTAGGCGATGCTCCGCCTTTCGGAATCCTCGATCAGCCGATGGTAAGTCGGAGGAAGCCGCCCACCTGTTCCGGGAAGGCGCGCGTGTCGATCGGCTTGGTGATGTAGCCGCTGCAGCCGGCGGTCAGCGCCTCGGCGCTGTCGCCCGACATCGCGTGCGCCGTGAGCGCGACCACCGGGATGGCGGCCGAGCGAGGATCCGCCTTCAGCCGTCGCGTCAGCGAGAGGCCGTCCTCGCCCGGCAGCTGGATGTCCATCAGGATCAGGTCGGGCAGGGCCTCGTGGAGCCTCTCCATCGCCTCCGTGGCCGAGCCGGCGCCGGCCACCCGGTGCCCGGCCCGGCGCAGGAGCGCTTGAGTCAGCACCAGGTTGGCGGGGTTGTCCTCGACGACCAGGACCAGTGCGCTCACATGGCCACCTTCGCGGGCGCCGCCGCCGCAGCCTTGCCGTTGACCACGTGCCTCAGCCAGTTGAGGAGGTCCGTGCCCGCCAGCGAGTCCTTGCGCAGGATCGCGGCCACATGGCCGTTCAGCAGCTCCTTGTCGGCGTCGGTCAGGTCCTTGGCGGTGACGATCAGGATCGGGATGGCCCGCATCCCGGGGTCGGCCTTCATGGCGGCCACCACCTCGAAGCCGTTGACCTCCGGCATCATCAGGTCGAGGAGGACCAGGTCCGGATGGCGCTTCCTCACCAGCTCCAGGCCCTCGGCGCCGCCGCCGGCGGTCAGGACCTTGAACCCGGATGGCCGGAGCAGGCGAGCCAGCCGCTGCCGGTCTGCCTGCTCGTCGTCTACGATCAGCACCCTTGTCTCTCCGGTCCTGGCCTTGCTCGTCAGGGTCAGCTGGTCCAGGCGCGCGAGCAGGGTCTGGGCGTCCACCGGCTTCACGAAGTAGTCCAGGGCGCCCAGCGCCCGCCCCAGATCAGGCAGGTCCACAACCGAAACCACCACCACCGGGATGTCACGCGTCAGCTGGTCGCGCTTGAGCGCGTTCAGGACCTCCCAGCCGTCGAGCTCGGGCAGCAGGATGTCGAGGGTGATCGCCACCGGCCGCAGCCGCTGCGTCATCTCCAGGGCTTCACCGCCGTCTCGGGCGACCACGGCTCGATAGCCGCCGCGGTCCAGGTAGCGGACCAGCAGGTCCGCGGCCTGCGCGTTGTCCTCCACCACCAGGACCAGCGGCCGCTTCTCGCGGGCCACCGAA
>DATGVT010000185.1:0-6558 GCA_035300005.1 Candidatus Acidiferrales bacterium | reverse complement strand
CCCGTTGCGCTCCAGCTGCCGGCGCAGCAGGTGGTCCCGCGCGATGGCAAGCTTCTCGTCCTCGGTATAGCCGTCCAGCCGGATCAGCTCCATCCGGTCCAGCAGCGGCGCCGGGATCGTCTCCGAGACGTTGGCGGTGGGGATGAAGAGCACGTCCGAGAGGTCGAGGTCGACCTCCAGGTAGTGGTCTCGGAAGGAGTGGTTCTGGGCCGGGTCGAGCACCTCGAGCAGGGCCGAGGAGGGGTCTCCGCGCCAGTCGGCTCCGACCTTGTCGATCTCGTCCAGCATCAGGACCGGGTTCATGGTCCCGGCCTCCTTCAGCGCGCGCACGATGCGGCCGGGCAGCGCGCCCACGTAGGTGCGCCGGTGGCCGCGGATCTCGGCCTCGTCGTGGATGCCGCCCAGCGAGACCCGGGCGAACTTGCGGCCCAACGCCCTCGCCACCGACTCGCCCAGCGACGTCTTGCCGACCCCGGGCGGGCCGACCAGGGTGACGATGGCGCCCGACCCCCGGCCGCCCAGCACCTGCAGGTTGCGGGCCTTGCGCCGGTTGCGGACGGCCAGGAACTCGATGATGCGGTCCTTGACGTCGCCCAGCCCGGTGTGGTCCTCGTCCAGGATCCGCCGCGCCTCGGTGACGTCGAAGGTGTCCTCGGAGCGCTTGCCCCAGGGGATCTCCAGCATCCAGTCCAGGTAGGTCCGGATCCAGCCGTACTCGGGGTTCTGCTCGCTGGTCCGTTCCAGCCGTCCGAGCTCTCGCTCGACCTCCTTGCGGGCGCCCTCGGGCATCTCCACCTCGGCCAGGCGGCGGCGGTACTCGGCGGCGACGTCCTCGCCCTCCTCGCCCAGCTCCTTTTTGATCGCCTCCAGCTGCTGGCGGAGGATGAACTCCCGCTGCCGCTTCTCCATGCCCTCGGCGACCTCGGAGCGAATCCTGTCCTTCACGGAGCGCTCGGCCAGGCTCTCCTTGGCCCAGCCGATCAGCTTCTGCAGGCGAGCCTCCAGGTCCAGGGTCTCCAGGACCTCGAGCTTCTGCTCCTGGCTGAGGTCGGGCGAGAAGCCCGACATGTCGGCCAGCTGCGAAGGCCCGTTGATCGCTCGCAGCGCCTCCGCCACGCCCGGCGGCACACCGCGCACTTCGAGCAGGTTCTCGACCACCGCCCGGTACTCGCGGCCCAGCTCCAGCGCCCGAGGGCTGGCCGGCTCGGGGTCGAGGGCCGGCCGGACGTGGATCCAGAGCGCGCCCCCCGCCTCGGAGGCGGCGCTGGTGAGCACGCCTCGGTGCAGGCCCTGGACGACGGCCGCCTCCAGCCCGTTGGGGAGGCGCCCGGACTCCTCGAGCCTGGCGACGGTTCCAACCTTGGCGTAGCGTCCGTCCACCCGCGGCACCAGCAGCAGCTGGCGGTCGCCCTGTTTGGCCGCCTGGACGGCGGCGCGCGCCTCGTCGCTGTCGACGGCGGTGGTGACCAGCATGTGCGGCAGGACGACCGTCTCCTGCAGCGGGAAGACTGGAAGCAGGGACGCCTTTTCTTCAGCCATCGCTTCAGTTATTCCCAACCTCCGGGTCGGGCAGTCTTATTTCAGGGTGGCCGGTTCGCTCAGGGCCCTGCCCGCCGGGTAGGCGCCGAACAGCCGCACCTGGAGCGCGATTTCCTCCAGCGCCCTCAGGGCCTCCTCGGCCTGGGCTGGATCATCCCCGACCTCGAAGTCCAGGTAGAAGCGGTACTCGAATGGCCGGTTCGGGACCGGCCGGGAGTCGAGCCGGGTCAGGTTTATCCCCCGGTCGGAGAAGCACTGCAGGCAGGCGACCAGGCTGCCCGGCCGGTGAGGAGCGGCAAACGCGAGCGACACCTTGTGCCCGGCGGGCGCGTCGCCCGGCCGCACCGGGTCCCCGCGCCTGACGACGGCAAACCGGGTCTGGTTGGAGGGGTCGTCCTGGATCCCCTCCGCCACCACCCGCAGCCCGTAGCGGGCGGCCGCGGCGCGGCTGGCGATGGCGCCCAGGCCAGTGCGCCGGATCTCGGCCAGGTGGCGGGCGGCCCCGGCGGTGTCGTGGAAGGGGATGGGCTCGATGCCGTGCCGCTCCAGCCAGCGCCGGCACTGGGCCAGGGCCTGAGGGTGGGAGATGGCCTGGCGGACGGGCCCGTCCACCGACAGCAGGCAGTGCACGACCGGATAGAGGTGCTCGCGCTCCAGCCTCAGCTCCGGTCGCTCCCACAGGAGATCGTTGACCTCCTGCACGATGCCGGCCAGGCTGTTCTCGACCGGCAGCACGGCGGCCTCGACCTCGCCCCCCAGCAGGGCGTCGAAGGCCTCCCGGAAGCTGGCGCAGCCCCGCGTCTGGGCGCCGGGGACCAGCTCCCTGGCCGCCTCGTCCGAGTAGGCCCCTGCCTCGCCCTGGAAGGCGACCACGGGCCTGCTCAGGAGACTGCCTCCTGGCGCAGGCGGCCGGCGATCTCGCGGAGGTCCGAGTCGGAGACCTCCTTCCGCCGGTCGGCGACCTCCAGGAACAGCCGCCAGGCCTCGGGCAGGCGCTCGTCGGGCACCGGCAGCCCCAGCGCCGCCAGCCGGTGCCTGAGCGCGTGGCGGCCGGAGCGCGCGGTGAGCACGATCCGGGAGCCCCCCAGCCCGACCTCCTCGGGCTGCATGATCTCGTAGTTCAGGCGGTCCTTGAGGACGCCGTCCTGGTGGATGCCGGAGGCGTGGGCGAAGGCGTTGGCGCCGACCACGGCCTTGTTCGGCTGGACCTCGACGCCCGTCCGCTCGGCGACCAGCCGCGAGGTGGCAGCGATCTCCCGGGTGTCGACCGCGCACTCCAGGCCCAGCTGCCGCTGGCGGACCCGGAGCAGCATCACGATCTCCTCCAGGGCGGTGTTGCCGGCGCGCTCGCCGATGCCGTTGACCGTGCACTCCACCCGCCGGGCGCCGGCGATCACGCCGGCCAGCGAGTTGGCGGTCGCCAGCCCGAGGTCGTTGTGGCAGTGGACCGAGAAGAGCGCGCGCTCTGAACCGCGCACACTTGCGATCAGCCGCGAGATCAGCTCGCCGAACTCGGAGGGCAGGCAGTAGCCGGTGGTGTCGGGGATGTTGACCACGGTCGCCCCGGCGTCGAGCATGCTCTCCACCGTCTCGGCCAGGTAGTCGGGGTCGGCGCGGCCGGCGTCCTCGGGCGAGTACTGCACCTGGTCGCAGAGCGTGCGGGCGTACGCGACCGCCGCCACCCCCCGCTCGATCACCTGCCGCCGGCTGAGGCCCAGCTTGCGCTGGATGTGGATGTCCGAGACCGAGAGCACGATGTGGATGGAGGGCGTCTCGGCGTCGCGGATCGCCCCCCAGACGGCGTCGATGTCGCCCTTCACCGCCCTGGCCAGGGCGGTCACGGTGGGCCGGCGGACCTCGCGCGCGATCCGGCGGCAAGCCTCGAAGTCGCCCGGGGAGGAGATCGGGAAGCCGGCCTCGATCACGTCCACGCCCAGCTTCTCCAGGCGGCGGGCGATCTCCAGCTTGGTCTCCCCGTCCATGGCGAAGCCGGGCGACTGCTCCCCGTCGCGGAGCGTGGTGTCGAAGATGAAGACGCGGTCGCCGGGGCCGGATACGCCAGGCGTCACCGTTCGGCGGGCTCCAGCCAGGGCATCATGCCCCGGAGCTGCTCGCCGACCTGCTCGATCTGGTGCTTTCCCTCCTGCTCCCGCAGGGCCAGGAAGTGCTGCCGTCCATGCGCGTTCTCGTCGATCCATTTCTCGGCGAAGCTGCCGTCCTGGATCTCCTTCAGCACCTGGCGCATCGTCTCCCGCACGCGGGCGTCGATGACGCGCGGCCCAGAGACGTAGTCGCCGTACTCGGCCGTGTCGGAGACCGAGTAGCGCATGAAGGAGAGGCCGCCCCGGTACATCAGGTCCACGATCAGCTTCATCTCGTGCAGGACCTCGAAGTAGGCCAGCTCGGGCTGGTAGCCGGCCTCGACCAGGGTCTCGAACCCGCTCTTGATCAGGTTGGAGATGCCCCCGCAGAGGACCGCCTGCTCGCCGAAGAGGTCGGTCTCCGTCTCCTCCTTGAAGGTGGTCTCCAGCACCCCGGCCCGGCCCGCGCCCAGCGCGCGGGCGTAGGCCAGCGCCCGCTGCCTGGCCTTGCCGGTCGCGTCCTGATGGACGGCCAGCAGCGCCGGCGTGCCGGCGCCCTCCTGGTAGGTGCTGCGGACCAGGTGCCCGGGCGCCTTGGGCGCGACCATGGCCACGTCGACGTCTTTGGGGGGCGCCACCTGGCCGTAGTGGATGGAGAAGCCGTGGGCGAAGAGCAGCAGCTTCCCGGGCTTCAGGTGGGGCTCGATCGACTCCCGGTAGAGCTTGGCCTGGCCCACGTCCGGGGTCAGCACGGTGACCACCTGGGCCTCCTCGACCGCCTCCGCCACCGGCAGCACCCGCAGGCCCTGGCCCTCGGCCCTGGCCTTCGACTGGCTGCCCTCCTGCAGGCCGACGCGGACGTCCTCGCCGGAGTCGCGCAGGTTGAGCGCGTGGGCGTGTCCCTGGCTGCCGTAGCCGAGCACTGCCACCTTCTCCCCCAGCCGGGGCGGGCAGTCGGCGTCGTAGTTGATCTTCACGGTCATAGATAGGTGTCCGTGGTCAGGTTGTAGAGCCGCGGGTTGAGCCCGACGACCTGGTCGGGGTCGACCGGGATGTCGATCAGGAGCGAGCGGCCCTGGGGCTCGTAGCAGGCCTCCATGATGTCGGCCAGGTTGCTGAGGTCGGGCTCCACGCGAAAGCCGTCCCAGCCATGGGCCCGCGCCGCGCCCACGAAGTCGATCGCGGGCAGCTTCGAGTGATAGCGCTTCTTCTCCACCTCGGGGATCACCACCTCGAGGCCCTTGTCCACGATCCCGTAGGTGCCGTTGTTGACGATGAAGAGGCGGAGGTCCATCCCGGCGCAGTCGGCCAGGGCGCCGCCGAACAGCCGCCAGCAGCCGTCGCCCGAGAAGACGAAGGTGTTGAGGCTGGGGTCGGCGGCCTTGGCGCCGATGCCGAGCCCGAAGGCTCCCCCCATCGCGGAGCCGTCGTGGATGGTGTGGAACTTGATGTTCGGGTGCGGCCGCTGGGTGACGTACTGGCGGTCCTTGTAGGCGATGCAGACGTCGTCGAAGCCGATGCTCCGCGGCCGCCAGAGCCGGTGGATCCGCTCGTAGAAGGAAACCAGGTCGACCTTGCCCGGCCGCACGTCCCGGTGGATCTGGCGGCTGTTCAGCGACTGGTGGA
This sequence comes from Candidatus Acidiferrales bacterium, assembly GCA_035300005.1. Lineage (GTDB taxonomy): Bacteria > Chloroflexota > Dormibacteria > Dormibacterales > Dormibacteraceae > DATGVT01. The sequence continues at coordinate 1,312 of DATGVT010000185.1, read as the reverse complement.
TCGTGGCTTCCGGACGCTCGCCGGGGTCGAGGCGCGGCAGGATCTCGGCCAGGGCCAGGGCGATGTCGCCCCGGACCTGGTGGTACTCGCCCTTCACCCGGTGCCGGAAGTCGCCGCCGACGTGGCCGTAGGCGTCCTCCAGGTCAGTGAAGTGCCAGACCGCGCCGGCCGGGATCTGGCCCAGGTTCAGCGAGTACTCGCCGGCGTCGAAGCCGAGGGTGATGACCACGTCCTCCGGGCCCAGGCTCCGCCAGAGCTCCATCGAGCGCTCGTTGCCGCCGAACGAGATGTATCCGTAGCCGTAGCGATTGTCGGGCGCGATCGCGTTGGCGCCGTTGACCGACCACACGGTGGGGGCCTTGAGCTTCTCCGAAAGCAGGCTGGTCAGCTCCTCGATGCCGGGCCGGCGGCCGGCTTCGCTGCCGGCGTAGATGACGACGCGCCGGCCGCTGGAGCGGGCCGGGAACTCCTTCAAGAAGCGCTCCACGTCGGCCTGCCTGTAGGCCCGCTTCGGTTCCTGCCAGGGGACGTCGGCGTCCACCGTACGGCTCAGGACGTCGGGGTGGAAGGCGATCGCCACCGGCTTGGAGCGCTGCAGCACCCGCTGGGCCTGAAGCAGCCGGTCTTCCAGGCGGTCGATGTCGTCGATCACGACGCAGCCCTCGCCCAGCTCGGCCCGGAGCTGGGGAATTATGTTCATGCCGTGCTCGGAGACGTCCTGGAGGGGCGCCATCCCGATCGAGATGGTCGAGTTCAGGGCCACGATGTAAACGGCGGGGATGTTGTGGAGCTTGGCGTCGGTGATTCCGCTGGAGCCCAGCTTGGTGGCGGCGCCGGTGGTGGTGACGCAACCTGCGATCCGGCCCGAAGCCAGGTAGTAGCCGATGGGGACGAACCCGGCCACGTACTCGCCCATGGTCTGCATCCGGGGCGTGCCGTCCGCGGCCTGCTCCAGGTCGGTGAAGGGGAGCAGGTACTTGGTGACGTGGATCAGGCCGCCGCCGTTGACGCCCGAGTAGAAGGTCACCCCCCAGCGGCGGAGGGTTTCGATGAGCGCGTAGTTGCCGCTGGTCTCGTCCAGCGGCTGCCGGGGACTGGGGGTTTCTGCTCTGACGGCCATCTGGGTCTTACCTCATCAACAAGAAAGCCCCCGCCTGAGGCGGGGGCTCTGGTGGTGGCTGACTTCTTCGGTCAGGACACTCGTGGCCCCCGCCCGACGGCGATAAGAAGGAGAAAGAGGCCTACGAGCTGGGCGGGCGTGGGCACGGCCCGGGAATTCTCCGCCAGGTGTCCGGGTGAAGGCTAGTCAATG
>DATGVT010000184.1:0-4180 GCA_035300005.1 Candidatus Acidiferrales bacterium | reverse complement strand
GGCGCGAACTCGGCCCCGCCCGGCCGCCGCATCATCACCAGCCGCCAGGGGTCGCGGCCGCGCGTGAGCAGGACGGAGGCCGCGGGGCGGGGTTCGACCGGCGGGCCCTCGTTGAGCAGGCCGGAGAGGCCGGGCGGGATCTGGATGGCCGGAGTCTACGATTTGGCCTCGATGGACCTCGGGCTCGAGGGCAGGGTGGCGATGGTGACCGGCGCCACCCGGGGAATCGGCCTCGCCATCGCCCGCGCCCTGGCCGCGGAGGGTGCCCGAGTGGCGGTGGTGGCGCGCACGCCGGCCGAGGTCGAGAAGGTGGCGGCCGAGCTCGGCGGCCTGGGGGTGGCCGCGGATCTGCTGGCGGAGGCAGGCTGCCGGGAGGCGGTCGAGGCCACGCAGCGAGGCCTGGGCACGGTCCAGATCCTGGTCAACAACCTGGGCGTCCGGGCCGGCAGCGATTGGCGCGACACCGGTCCGGCTGAGTTCGAGGCCGCCTTCGCCGGCAACCTGGTCGTCGCCGTGCGCATGACCCAGCTGGTCCTGCCGGGCATGACCGACCTGGGCTGGGGACGGGTCATCGTGATCTCGTCGGTGTTCGGTCGCGAGGCCGGGGGGGCGCCCGCCTACAACGCCGCCAAGGCGGCCGAGATCAGCTTCAGCACCGCGCTCGCGCGCGAGGTGGCGGCCACCGGTGTCACCGTCAACTGCGTCGCCCCCGGTTCGATCCTCTTCGAGGGCGGCGGCTGGCACCGCCGTCATCAGGCCGACCCGGAGGGCATCGCGGAGTTCGTGCGCCGGGAGATGCCGCTGGGCCGCTTCGGCACTCCTCAGGAGGTGGCGTCGGTGGTCGCCTTCCTCTGCTCGCGGCAGGCCAGCCTGGTCAACGGCGCCTGCCTGGCGGTCGACGGGGGGCAGTCACGGTCTAACATCTGATTGGTGGACCTGCTCAGCCGCCTTGAGCAAGCCAGCTTCCCAGGCGACCATGCCCTCAGCCTCTACCTCGCCGCCGGTCCAGCCCTCGACCGCCGCTACCACCACGCGCTGCTGAAGGACCTGAAGAAGGCGGCCGAGCCTGAGCTGGAGCCGGCCCGGAAGCCCGCCCTGCACCGCGAGTCGCTCATCGCCCGCCGCTACCTGGACCAGGTGAGCCCGTCGGGCAAGCCGCTGGCGGTCTTCTCCTGCCGGTCCAGGGGATTGTTCGAGGCCCTCTCCCTGCCCGAGGACGTGCGCAGCCAGCTCTACATCGGCGAGCGCCTGGAGCTCGCCCCCCTGCGGGAGATTCTGCTTCGCCACCCGCCGGCCCTGGTCGTGCTGGCGGACAAGCAGAAGGCGCGGGTGTTCCACCTGGTGCTGGCCGAGGTCCAGGAGGTGGCCGAGCTGGAGGGCGACCCCGTCCGGCGCCACCGCCAGGGGGGCTGGTCCGACCGGCGGTTCCAGCGCCACCAGGACGAGCAGGCCCACTGGAACCTCAAGGCGGCCGCTGAGTGGGTGGACCGCTACGGGCCCGCCGAGCGCCCGCTGCGGACGATCTACCTGGGCGGGCCGCCAGAGGCGAGGGCGAGCTTCAAGCGCCTGCTGCCCAAGCGCCTCCAGCAGACGGTCGCGCGCGAGTTCGCTGCCCCGCTGACCATCAGCTCGGCCGAGCTGACGGAGAGGATCCGCGCCGCCAGCTAAGCCCGCCACCGCCGACGCCCGGCTGCGCCGTTATGCCGAGCTGATCGTCCACCTGGGCGCCAACGTGGGGCCCGACCAGCCGGTGGTGGTGCTGGCCGACGTCGTGCACGCCCCCCTGGTCAGGGCCATCACCCGCGCCGCCTACCAGGCCGGCGCCCGCCGGGTGGAGGTCATGTACGAAGACCTCTTCCTGAAGCAGGCCATGGTCGAGCTCGCGCCCGAGCCGACCCTCAGCTACACGCCGCCCTGGGACCTGCAGCGCTTTCGCCAGCTGGGGGAGGCGAAGGGGGCCCTGGTCCGGATCGTGGGCGAGCCGGAGCCCGACCTGCTGGTCGGCCAGGACGGGCGCCGCGTCGGCCTGGCCAGGCCGCGGCAGCTGCACGACCTCTACGGCCGCCTGATCAGCCAGCGGGCGATCAACTGGACGCTGGCCGGCGACCCCACGGAGGGTTGGGCCCGGCAGGTATTCGGCAAGCCTGACCTGGAGCGGCTCTGGGCGACGGTTGAAAAGCTGGTCCGCCTCGACGAGGCGGACCCGGCGGCCGCCTGGGCGGCGCACCTCGAGCGCCTGCAGGCGATCGCCGACGAGCTCAACCGGCGGGAGTTTGACGCGCTGCGCTTCCGCGGCCCGGGCACCGACCTCGAGATCGGCCTGCTGCCCAGCTCGCGCTGGGGATCGGCCCGTTTCGAGACCGCCTGGGGGAGGCGCCACGTCCCCAACCTGCCGACCGAGGAGGTCTTCACCTCGCCCGACCGGCGCCGCGCCGAAGGCGTGGTGCGCTCCACGCGCCCGCTGGCGCTGCCGGGCGCCATCGTCCGCGACCTCGAGCTGCGCTTCTCGGGCGGCCGCGTGGTCGAGGTCAAGGCCGGGAGCGGAGCGGACATCGTCCGCACGCAGCTGGAAGCGGACGCCGGCGCCGCCAGCCTGGGCGAGGTGGCCCTGGTCGACGGGTCTTCCCGAGTCGGCCAGAGCGGGCTTCTCTTCTTCTCGACCCTCTACGACGAGAACGCCGCCTGCCACCTGGCCTACGGCCACGGCTTCGCCTTCGCGGTGGAGGCGGCCGCGGACCGGGAGGCGGGCCTGAACATGTCCGCCATCCACACCGACCTCATGGTCGGCGGCCCCGAGGTGGGGGTATACGGCGTGGAGGTGGGCGGCGCCGAGGTGCCGGTCATGACCGGCAACGCTTTCCGATTCTAGCGGCCTGTCGCGGATTTGGTGATCCGGTCGAGGGTGGCTTTCCGCGGTCGACTTTGTCGAGGATCTCGTCGGCGGGTTTGGTCCAGACGAAGGGCTCGGGGTTGTCGTTCCAGTGGGAGACCCAGCAGTCGATCCGGGTTTCGAGTTCGGCGACGGAGGTGAAGCTGGTGTTGGTCAAGGCTTTGCGGCTGAGCACGGAGAACCAGCACTCGACGAGGTTGAGCCATGACGAGCTGGTCGGGGTGAAGTGCAGGTGCCAGCGGCGGCGTTTCTTGTGGGCCAGCCAGTCACGGACAGGCTGGCTCTTGTGGGCCGACAGGTTGTCCAAGATGACGTGCAGCTCCAGGTCGGGGTCGACGTGCATGTCGATCCAGCGGAAGAACGCCAGCACGTCACGGCCGGTGTGGGAGCGGCGGGTGTCGTGCAGCACCTCCCCGGAGCCCACGTTCAGCGCGGCGAACAGATCCAGGGTGCCGTTTCTCTTGTAGTCGTGGGTCATCGTCCCGGCCCGCCCCGGCACCATCGGCAGGGACGGCTGGACGCGGTCCAGGGGCTGGACCTGGGTTTTCTCGTCGAAACAGAACACCGCTGCGGCAGCCGGCGGGTTCACGTACAGGCCGACCACGTCACGCAGCTTCGACTCGAAGCTCGGGTCTGTGGACAGCTTGAAGGTCTCCACCTTCCACGGCCGGATCCGCCGTGCCTGCCATATCCGGGCCACCGTGTCCTTGCCGATCCCGTACCGGGCCGCCATCGACCTCGTCGACCAGCACGCAGAGCCGTCCTCGGGCACCGTGTGCAACGTGTCATGCACGATCGCTTCCACAACATCGTCGCCGAGCACAACAGGGCGGCCACGCCCCGCCCGGATGCGCCCCACCGCAGCGGTTCCCTCCGCGGCGAACCGGCTACGCCACCGACGGACAGACTTCGGCGTGGACGCGCACCGACGAGCGATCTCGGCGTTCGAAACACCGTCCGTGGCCCACAACAACGCCTTGGCCTGGCGCACCTCCCGAGCCGGCGCGGTGTGCGAACGAGCAAGCCCCTCCAGCTCAACCCGCTGCGCACCCGTCATCTCCAAAGCCCCAGCCGCAGCCACCATCCCACCCACACTACAACAGATCACTATTTAAGCGACACTTCGCCGGTGTACCCCATCGGCGGTAGTCTTGCGAAATGCGACCCCTTCGGTACTCCATCAACGTCACATTGGACGGGTGCTGCGATCATCGTGCAATCCCCGCGGACGAAGACTTGCATCGTCACGCGGTCGAGAACCTCAACCAGGCCGATGCTCTTCTCTTTGGC
>DATGVT010000183.1:0-3819 GCA_035300005.1 Candidatus Acidiferrales bacterium | reverse complement strand
CGACGGCCAGCCGGGGACCTACACCGACCTGGGCCCGCTCAAGGCCACCAACGGCTCCTTCAACTACGGGATTCCGAGCAGCCTCGACCTGGCTCCAATCCGGACCGTGGTGGTCTGGTGCCGCGCCTTCAGCGTGACGGTGACCTGGGCCGCCCTCAGCTAACCATCAACCGTCGCCGTCCGGCGGCGTCATTCGGCCTCCAGCCGCTTCAGCAGCCGGTGCACGTCCAGCCTGGGCTGGGGGTACCTGGGAGCCATCCCTTCCAGGGTCTCGATCAGGATCCGGCTGATCGCCCAGTTCCGGTACCACTTGTGGTTGGCCGGCACCACGTACCACGGCGCGCGGGCGCTCGCGCAGCGCGTGAGCACCAGGTCGTATGCGCTCTGGAAGTCGTCCCAGTACACGCGGTCGCGGATGTCGCTCTCCGCGAACTTCCAGCGCTTGTCGGGCTCCCGGAGTCGCTCCACCAACCGCTTGCGCTGCTCCTGGTTGGAGATGTGGAGGAAGAGCTTGACCACGGCCGTCCCGTGGCGGACCAGTTCCTCCTCGAAGCGGTTGATCTGGGCGTACCGGCGCTCGACCTCAGCCGGCGGCGTCAGGCCTTTCACCCGCGCCACCAGCACGTCCTCGTAGTGCGAGCGGTTGAAGATCCCCACCTCGCTCGGTCCGGGCAGCTGGCGCCGACAGCGCCAGAGGAAGTGGTGCCGCAGCTCCTCCGGCGTCGGCGCCTTGAAGCAGGCGATGCGGACGCTCAGCGGGTTCAGCTGGCCGATGACGTGGCTGATGGTCCCGTCCTTGCCTCCGGTGTCCATCGCCTGCAGGACCACCAGCAGCGAGCGGCGGCTCTCGGCGTGGAGTCGCTCCTGCAGCCCGAAGAGGCGCGCGGCCAGCTCTGGGGCCTCCTTCAGGGCCGCGTGCTCGCTCTTGACCCCGGGGGTGGCGTCGGGATCGTGGCCGGCCAGGCTGACCCGGCCGTCCTCGGCCCGCGGCAGCAGCAGGTTCCGGATGGGCTTGACCCGGATGGACACTAGCCGGGGATGGTCGCGGCCAGGTGCATCCGGTCCCAGTCCGAGTACTTGCCGACCACGTGGATGATCCGGCGCACGCCCGCCTGTTCCAGGAGGCTGGCGGCGATGGCGGCGCGGTAGCCGACCCCGCAGTGGACCGCGACTGGGGCGTCCAGCGGCAGCTCGTCCACGTGATGGCGGATCTCGGGCACCGGGATGTGCAGCGCGCCCGGCACGTGCCCGTGCACCCACTCGTCCTCGTTGCGGGCGTCGACCACGGTGACAGGCTCGGCGGAGAGGATCCAGGTGGCCAGGTCGTCGATCTCGGCCGTCTCGAAGGTGGTCACCGGCCGGCCGCTCTCCTGCCAGGCTTCCAGGCCGCCTTCCAGGTAGCCCTCCACCCCGTCGTAGCCGATGCGAAGCAGCTGCCGCTGGGCCAGCTGGAGCTGTCCGGGCGTGCCACCGGTGAGGACGATCGAGCGCTCGCGGCTGACGATCCAGCCGACCCAGGCCGAGAACGGGCCCTCCAGCCCGACGCAGAAGCTGCCCGGGAGGTGGCCGCGGTCGAAGTCGCGCCCGCTGCGCACGTCGATGACGGCGCTGCCCGCTTCCTTGAGCTCGGCCACCCGGCCGGCGTCGAGGGCCTTCAGCGGCGGCAGGTCCCGTCCCAGCAGCGGAGCCCCGCGGCGGTTGAGCTCTCCCATCCGCCGGTAGTAGGCGGGATAGGCGCCCGTGTGCAGCGTCCGGGCGATGAAGGGCATCAGCTCGGTCGTGAGCAGGAAGGGGTTGGTCTCCCGCTCGCGGCCCATGGTCGTGCTCTGCCGGCCGCCGGGTCCGGCGGCGCAGAAGGACCCTCCCCCGTGAGTCGGGTAGACCGCCACCTCATCCGGCAGCTCGCGCAGCCGGACGTGCAGGGTCTTGAAGGCGTCCAGCGCCAGGTGGGTGGCCAGGTGCGGCCCGAAGAGGTCGGTGCGCGCGATGGCGCCCACCATCAGCGCGCCGCCCGAAAAGATCGCCAGCGGCCGCCCGCTCTCCGAGCGGAGCAGGAAGCTCAGGTGCTGTGGAGTGTGGCCGGGCGTGTGCCGCGCCTCCAGCCGGAAACGTCCGACCGCAACCTCCGACTTCGGGCGGAGGCCCTGGTGGGGGAACTGGAGCCCAGCGTCGGCGGCCGCCCAGATCGCGGCGCCGGCTTCCTTCTCGAGCTCGCGGGCGCCGGAGACGAAGTCGTTGTGGACGTGGGTCTCCAGGCTGGCGGTGATCCGGGTCCCCAGGCCGTCGGCCTTTTCCAGGTACTGGGCGACGTCGCGGAAGGGGTCCACGGCGACGGCCTCGCCGGCGTCCGGGTCGGCGACCAGGAAGCTCGTGTTGCCCAGCTCGCTCGCGGCCAGCAGCTCGACCACGGGCTCGCGCTCGGGCATCGGCCGCCAGCCTAGCAGCCTGCCGGCGGGGGCGGGAGGCGCCGGTATATTGGCTCCGCATGTCGGCGTGGCGAAATGGCAGACGCGCCAGATTTAGGGTCTGGTGCCCGAAAGGGCGTGGAGGTTCGACTCCTCTCGCCGACACGGCTCCCGACATCTCGGCGTCATGCGGCAAGTTTGGCGGCGGCGCGCGGTTATCCCGTAGCGATGGATAAGGGGTTGGGGGGCCCCGACGAAGCCGTCAAGGAGCTGGGCAGCTACCGGCTCCTGAAGAGGCTCGGGAACGGCGGCATGGGGGTCGTCTACGAGGCCGAGCACCGGCTTCTGGGTCGGCGGGTCGCGATCAAGGTGATCCGCTCCGAGCTGGCCGAGGACGCGACCTTCTCGCGCCGGTTCCTGCTCGAGGCACGCGCCGTCGCCGCGCTCGACCATCCCGGCATCGTCCGCCTCTACGACTTCGCCTTCGCCGACGGCAAGCCGTACATGGTGATGGAGTACGTGACCGGGCGCACGCTGCTCGACGTGCTGCGAGGAGGGCGGCGCCTGGAGCCGGCCGGCGCGCTCAGCCTGCTCTGGCCGGTCGCCCGCGCGCTCGACCACGCCCACCAGAACGGGGTGGTGCACCGGGACGTCAAGCCCGCCAACATCCTGCTCGCGGAAGACGGCCGCACGCTGGTCATGGACTTCGGCCTCGCCTGCCTGGCCGGCTTCACGATGTCCACTTCGCCGGACACCTTCCTGGGCACGCCGGACTACATCTCGCCCGAGCAGGTGGTCGGGCAGCCGGTCGAGGCGCGGAGCGACGTCTACTCGCTGGCGGCGGTCGTCTACGAGGCCATCGCCGGCGCCAAGCCCTTCCAGGGCGACTCCTGGATCGAGGTCGCCAGCCGGCGCCTCTACGAGCCGGCCCCGCTCGCCACCCGAGCCTGCCCCGACCTGCCGGAGGCCTTCGCCCGCGAGCTGGCGGTGGGCATGGACCGAGAGCCGGGGCGGCGCCCGGCCTCCGCCTCCGACCTGCTCACGCGCCTGCAGGCGGCCCTGAACGGAACCGGCCCGGTCGCGCTGGCGGGCGGGCGGGTGGGGGCCGGGATGGAGGTCTTCAGCATGAGCATGGCCGTCCTGCTGGCGGGGCTGGTCGGAGTTGCCGGGATCAGCTGGCTGCTGGACGGCCCGGCGCTCCCGGTCGTGCACCGGCTGGCCCAGCTCCTGGGCCACTAACTTGAACAGCTCACAAGATCAGGCGACACCTGGGAGGTAGTTCCCAGAGATAGCAAGACGGCCCCATCCCTTTGGGTGCTTCACGCCACAAAGGGAGGGCCGTCGTGACTAAGGATGACCGTTTCTACCTGACTCGGGTAGCTCTGTTCGCCCACATCGGCCGGGTCGGCGTCAC
>DATGVT010000182.1:0-1692 GCA_035300005.1 Candidatus Acidiferrales bacterium | reverse complement strand
GCTGGCCCTCGAAGGGGCTGTCGAACAGCATCGGCGTGATGGCCAGGCTGTTGGTCTGCAGGGGCCGGTTGCCGGCGGCGATCATCTCCAGAGCGCGCAGCAGGCCCTGCGGGTTGCGGGTCAGCTCGACAGCGCTGGCGTCGGCCAGCGACTCCCGCGAGCGGGAGAGCCCGAGCTGCATGAGGGGTCCGGTGGCGGCGCCCAGGAGCCCGAAAACGATCCCGGTCAGGATCCCCAGCGCGGGCAGCATGCCGGCCCGCACGCGGGCCATGTTGAAGCAGAGGTCGGAGATCACGGACGCGGCTCCGACCATCAGGGTGACGGTCAGGATCAGGAACACGTCGTAATCCCGGATGTGACAGATCTCATGGGCCAGGACCCCCTCCAGCTGCTCGCGGTCGGCCTGGTTCAGGAGGCCGGTGGTGACGACGATGCTGGCCCGGTTCGGGCTGCGGCCGGTGGCGAAGGCGTTCATAGCCGGGTCGTTGATGACGTAGACGATGGGGATCCGGATCCGGGCCCCGTAGGCGAGGCTCCCCACCAGCGAGAGCAGCTGCTGGTGCCGGACGGGGTCGGCCGGCTGCGCGGACGAGGTGGAAAGGGCGAGGTAGTCACCGTAGAAGTAGCCCAGGAGGATGACCAGCACGCCGAGGGCGCCCATGATCGCGGCTCCCCACCAGGGGATGGTGGCCGCCGCCGGCACCGTCAGCTGCTGGACGAGCCAGCCGGCCAGCCAGCCGGCCGTCATCCAGATGGCCAGGAAGACGGTCACCACCAGAAGGCTCCGGAGCTGGTTGCGGCGGATCTGGTGGAGCACGATCTGCCCTTTAGGTCTCCCGGACCTCCGCGATGCTCTGCAGCGCCCGGATGCGCTCGCTCATCGGCGGATGGGTGTCGAACAGCCGGTGCCACCAGGCGTCGTGGTGCTCGAGCGGGTTGTCGATGAACATGGCGGCGGTGGTGTGGGTGAAGTCCTTCAGCGGCTGGTCGTTGGCGGCGATCTTCTCCAGCGCCTTCAGGATCCCCTGCGGGTTGCGGGTCAGCTCGGCCGCGCCGGCGTCCGCCAGCGACTCCCGGGAGCGGCTGAGCGCGAACTGCATCAGCGGGCCGACCACGAACCCGAAGAGCGCGGTCACCAGTCCGATCAAGCCCGCCACCAGGTCCACCCGCAGGCTGCGCGAGCTCCGGACCACCTGCCAGCAGAGGCTGGCGACCAGCGCGGCGGCGCCGACCATCATCGCCACCATCAGCAGCAGCATCACGTCGTGGTTGCGGATGTGGGTCATCTCATGAGCGAGCACGCCCTCCAGCTCCTCGCGGTCGAGCTTCTCGAGCAGGCCGGTGGTGACCGCCAGGCTCCCGTTGCGGGCGTCACGTCCGGTGGCGAATGCGTTCGGCGAGGGGTCGTCGATCACGTAGAGCTCCGGCTTGGGCACCCCCGCCCCGTAGGAAAGGCTGTCCGCCAGCGCGTGCAGCTGCGGGTACTGCTCGGGCGGCGCTTTCTTCGCGCCCGCCAGGGCGAGGGCGGCGCCGCCGCCCCAGAAGTAGGTCCCCAGGATGAGGGCCTCGCCGACCAGCGCCGCGATCACCTCGGCCGATTCCGGTGTGAGCCAGGAGCCCGGGTCAAGGGCCTGCCAGATCCAGCCGAAGACCCAGCCCATGATCAGCCAGGCGACCATGAATAGAACGACC
>DATGVT010000181.1:0-12937 GCA_035300005.1 Candidatus Acidiferrales bacterium | reverse complement strand
CCTTCTCCTTCAGCTCCCGGCGCAGCTGCTCGGCGGAGCGGTTGGCTGAGGCCAGCACCTCCTCCGCCTGCTGGCGCGACTCGGCCAGGCGCTGCTCAGCCTGCTGTAGGCGCTGCTCGGCCTCGGAGCGCGCCTTCTCCGCGGCCTCCAGGTCCTCGGCGATCTTGCGCTGGCGCGCCTCGGCCTGGCGCACGATGGCCGGGTAGACCCAGCGCGCCAGGACCGCGAGCAGCAGCAAGAACGCGATCAGGTCGGCGATCAGGGTGCCGTTGATGTCCAGCAGCCCGGATGTGCCCGCCAGGTACAAGCTCAGGCTCTCCCTACTTGGCGACCTGCGTGATGAAGTAGAAGCCGAGGGCCAGGTTGATGAAGTACATCGCCTCCACCAGACCGACGATGGTGAAGAGCCAGACGATCATCCGGCCCTGGGCTTCCGGCTGGCGCGCGACCCCGCTGATGAAGGCGTTGCCGGCCAGGCCGTCGCCGAACGCGGCTCCGACGGCGCCCAGGCCCAGCGCCAGGCCGGCGGCGATCAGGGCCCCGGCCAGAATGATTGCGTGCTCCATCGCGTCCTCCTTAGTGGTGCTCTGCGAGTCCCTCGCGGGCCTGCCCGAAATACACGACCGTCAGCAGCGTGAAGATGAGCGCCTGGATGGCGCCGATGAACAGCACGTCGAACAGCTTCCAGACCACGAGCGTCGGGATGGCAGCCGGCCAGGGCAGCAGCAGCAGGATCAGGAAGATCATCACGCCGCCGGCGAAGAGGTTGCCGAACAGCCGGAGCGACAGCGTGACTGGCTTGACCACCTCCTCCAGGATGTTCAGCGGGATGTAGGGAAAGATCCTTACGGGCAGCGGCAGCTCGAACGGCTTGGTGAAGCGCCGCAGGTAGCCCCGGAGACCCTGCACGCGCAGGCTGTACCACTGGACGACCACGATCACGACCAGGGCCATGGCGGCGGTCTGGTTCAAGTCCTCGTTGGCCGGGTGCACGTTGGGGATCAGGTCGAGCGGCACGATGCCGGCCCAGTTGGCGACCAGGATGTAGAAGCCGATCGTCATCGCCAGCGGCACGACGAAGGTCGCGCTCTCGTGCACGTTCTCGCGGACCAGGCCGCGGACGAAGTCGTAGAAGAGCTCGAAGACGGCCTGGAACCGGTTGGGCACCCCGCTCTCCAGCCGGGAGCGGACGTAGAAGCCCATCGCCAGCGTCAGCACGATCGCGATCCCGGTCGAGATCAGACCGTCGGCGTTGAAGGTGCAGAAGGTGCCGCAGCCCAGCGACAGGGTGGGATGGGTGCCCGGCGCTTCGAGCAGGACGGTCATCCCCGCAGCGCGGCCCGGAGGGCGACCCCGGTCAGAGTCAGCTGGGCGGCGCCCATGCCGAGCAGGACCAGCCAGGCGACCGCCGGGTAGAGCACCAGCGCGACCGCCACCCCGAGAGCGCTGAGCAGCGCCAGGCGCGCGAAGCTGGTGACGCCGAAGCTGACCCCGAGGCCGAGCGCGCGGCGCGCCAGGAAGCCGTTCAGGGCTCCGATCCCGAGGCCCGTCGCCAGCGCGAGACCTTGCCCGGGACGGCCGGTCGCGGCGAGGGCGAGGAAGGCGAGGGCGCCACCCGCCAGGCAGGCGCCGGCCGCCGTCCGGAGGACCTGATCACCCCGACTCACAGGTACCGACTCAACCTCATGTACAGCCCGGCGGCGGCGGCCACCACCCCCAGGCCAAGGCCGACGAACAGGAAAAGTGGGCCGCTGTGCAGCGCACCGTCGAGCGCGATGCCCAGGATCAAGGGTACGACCACCGCTGCCGCCAGAAAGACCCCAAGCCCGATCAGCTCCCCGCCCGAAGGGCCTTGACCGGTGGCGGGCCGCATACCCGTCAAGAGTCTATCGAGCGGGCCGGCAGGGCGCCCGCGCGGCTGGGCCAGCGGCGGTCGCCCAGGCGGGCGCCGATCACGGTCGAGAGCAGCACCACCAGCAGCACGATGCTGACCGCCAGCACCCGCGTGTGGCCGAAGAGCATCAAGCCCAGGGAGCCCAGGATGGCGGTGCCCCCGTAGAAGAGGAAGCAGGTCTCGGGCTGGCTGAGCCCGAAGTCCAGCAGCTGGTGGTGGATGTGATTGGTGTCGGGGTGGGCGATCGAGACCCGCCCCCGCCCTCGGCGCACGATCGCCCAGGCGGTGTCGGCGATGGGGATGGCCAGCGCCAGCAGCGGGACCAGCAACGAGAAGCCGACCGCAATCTTGGCCGCGCCCAGGATCGAGAGCATGCCCAGGCCAAGCCCTAGAAAGTGGCTTCCGCTGTCGCCCATGAAGATGCGAGCGGGGTTGAAGTTGAAGAAGAGAAAGCCGGCGCAGGCCCCGGCCAGGGCGCCCGCCAGCGGGAGCACGGCCGGCTCTCGACCCACGGCCGCGATCAGCAGAACCAGGGCCACGATGGCGACCACGCCGGCCGCCAGCCCGTCCACCCCGTCCAGCAAGTTGACCGTGTTCTGCATCCCGACCAGCCAGACCAGTGAGATCGGGAAGTCGAGCAGCCCCAGCTGCACGATGCCCAGGCCCGGGACGCCGAGGAAGCTGATGTCGTAGCTGAAGACGAGGATCGCGGTCGCGGCGACCCCCGCCTGCAGCCCCAGCTTGACCCAGGGGTTGAGCGGCCTCCGGTCGTCGATCACGAAGATCGCCGTCGCCAGCCCGCAGCAGGCGAGCAGCCCTAAGGTGTCGAAGCTGAAGGGGACGTAGTAGGCAACGGCGCCCAGGAAGGCCAGGAAGATCGCGACCCCACCCAGCAGCGGCGTCGGCCGCCGGTGCCGGTGGCGGTGGTTGTCGGGCACCGCGACCACCTTCAGCCGGAAGGAGGCGAAGATCGCGATCGGGACCAGGACCACGACCAGGGCCGCGGCCAGGACGAAGGGGCCGAAGGCGGGCAGCAGGTTGCCGACTGCCTGCGCCAATCAGTCGAAGGCGTAAGGCAGCGGAAAGCGCCGGCAGAGCTCGAGCGTCCGCTCGCGGACTGCGTCGCGGGTGGCCGGGTCGTCGACCCGCTCGACCAGGTCAGCCACGCAGTCCGCGATCTCGGCCATCTCCGCCTCGCCCATGCCCCGCGTGGTCACCGAGGGCGAGCCGAGCCGCACCCCGCTGGGGTTGAACTTGCTCGCCTCATCGAAGGGGATGGCGTTGCGGTTGACCGTGATCCCGACCTCGTCCGCCACCTCCTGCACCCGCTTGCCGGTGAGCTTGTGGGGGCGCAGGTCGATCAGCATCAGGTGGTTGTCGGTGCCCCCGCTGACCAGTCGCAAGCCCCGCTCCCGGAGGCGCCGGGCGAGGGCCTTCGCGTTGCGCACCACCTGCTGGGCGTAAGCCTTGAACTCCGGCTTCAGCGCCTCCCCGAAGCAGACCGCCTTGGCCGCGATCGCGTGCATGAGCGGGCCGCCCTGCGTCCCCGGGAAGACCGCGGAGTCGATCGCCTTCTGCCAGTCGGCCGAGGTCAGGATCAGGCCGCCCCAGGCCCCGCGCAGCGTCTTCTGGGTGGTGGTGGTCACGATCGGCGAGTGCGGCACCGGGCTGGGGTGGGCGCCGCCCGCGACCAGTCCGGCGAAGTGGGCCATGTCGGTCACCATCGTCGCGCCGACGCCGTCGGCGATCTCGCGCATGCGCTTGAAGTCGATGACGCGGGGATAGGCGGAGTAGCCGACCATGATCATCTTCGGCTGCACCTGCTCGGCCAGCTTCTGGACCTGCTCGTAGTCGAGGAGCTCCGATTCCCGATCCACGCCGTAGGGGTGGATCTCGTACAGCTTCCCCGAGAAGTTGGCCGGGCTGCCGTGGCTGAGGTGGCCGCCGGCGCTGAGGTCCATGCCCATCACGCGGTCGCCGGGCTGGCAGACGGCCGAGTAGACGGCGGCGTTGGCCTGGCTGCCGGCGTGAGGCTGCACGTTGACGTGCTCGGCCCCGAAGAGCTGCCTCGCCCGCTCGATGGCCAGCGACTCGATCTCGTCCATCACCTGGCAGCCACCGTAGTAGCGCTTGCCGGGATAGCCCTCGGCGTACTTGTTCGTCAGCAGGGTGCCCAGCGCCTCCAGGATGGCCGGGCTGGCCAGGTTCTCGGACGGGATCAGCTCCAGCGTCTGGCTCTGGCGCTGGTACTCCCTGCGGATCAGGTCAGCGATCCGGGGGTCGGCCCGGTCCAGGGCCCGAAACGTCATGTGCACTTTGGCCTGGGCCATGCTGGCTAGATCGTAACCGGCCCGGCCCGGAGCGTCCGTGGCCGGGGGCCGGTCACGTCCAGCACCGTCGACGGGACGCCGCCCGGGGCCCTGCCTCCGTCGATGACCGCGGCCACCCCCTCCAACGCGGCCTCGACCGGCGTCATCGCCGGCGGCCGGCCGGTCACATTGGCGCTGGTGGTGGCCAGGGGCTCGCCCGCCGCCCGCAGCAGCGCCAGCGCGTCCGGGTGGTCGGGGATGCGCACGCCCAGGGTCCGCGGGCTGCCGGCGCCCAGGGGCGGCTTGACTCGCCGCGTCGCCGGGAGCACCAGAGTCAGCGGTCCCGGCCACCAGCGCTCCATCAGCTTGCGGGCGTAGGCGCCGGGCTCCACCCAGTCCCCGAGCTGGCTGGCATTGGCCACCATCAGCACCAGGGGCTGGCTCAGAGAGCGCCCCTTGATCTCGTAGATCTTCCGGACCGCCCGGGGGTCGCCCGCCCGGGCGGCCAGACCGTAGACGGTGTCGGTCGGAAAGGCGACCACCCCGCCTGCCCGAAGCAGGGCCGCCGCCCGGGCGACGCCTTCGGCGTCAGCGGTCAGGAAATCCATGCCTCGAGGAGACGGTCCATGCCCTGGAGGTCGCGGTGCAGCCGGCAGCCGGAATAGAGGCCGGCCGCCACCGCCTCCACCTGCTCGGCGATCAGCGGGTCCACCTCGGCGAGCACCGCACCGCCCGGGCGCAGCTTGGCGGGCGCCTGCTCCAGAAGCCGGATCACCAGCTCGCCGCCTCGCGGTCCGGCGTACAGGGCCATGGCCGGCTGGGCCATCACGTCCGGCGCCAGCTGGGTGTCGCGGGCGACGTAGGGCAGGTTGGCGCAGATCAGGTCGAGACCGGCCGGCAGGGGATCGAGCAGGTCGCCCTCTAGCAGCCGGACCCTCTCCTGGAGGCCGTGCCGGGCCAGGTTGCGGCCGGCCACGGCCAGCGCCTCCGGGCTGAGGTCGGACGCGAAGACCGTGACCCCCGGCGCGTAGTGCGCGACCGCGACCGCCACGCAGCCGCTGCCGGTGCCGACGTCGGCCGCCGTCAGCTCGCCACCCCGATCGCGCAGCCAGGCCACCGCGCGCTGCACCAGCACCTCGGTGTCAGGGTTGGGCACCAGCACCGCGGGCGTCACCTCCAGCTCCAGCCCCATGAACTCCTTGCGGCCGGTCAGGTAGGCCACCGGCTCGCCCTTGCCGCGGCGGGCGGTCAGGTCGCGGTAGGGCTGCAGCTCGCGCTCGGTCAGCCGCCGGTCGAACTCCAGGTAGAGGTCCAGGCGGCGCTTTCCCAGCGAATGCGCGAGCAGGACCTCGGCATCCAGGCGCGCGGAGCCGGAGCCGTGGGTCTCGAGGTAGGCGGCAGCCCGCCGCAGAACCTCGAGGACGGTCAACTCAGGTTTGGGTGAGGAGCCAGGATGCATCGCCGGATCTGCGTCGCCCATGCTCCCCGACCTCTACGTCACGGGACCCGGCTCGTCGTCGTCACGCATCTTCAAATGCGCGCTAGCCTGGCCACCCGTTCCTTGATCTCGGGGGCCTGGCCACCGCATCTCTCGGCGACGCCCCCGGCCCCTCACCCGCCGTTGAGCTGAGCCGCCCGCTCGGCCGCGGCCAGGCCGGCGATCAGCTCGTCGAGGTCGCCCTGCAGGACTCGATCCAGCTTGTGGAGGGTCAGCCCGATGCGGTGGTCGGTGACGCGGTTCTCCTTGAAGTTGTAGGTCCGGATCTTCTCCGAACGGTTGCCCCCGCGCACCATCGAGCGCCGCTTGGCGTCCAGCTCGGCGTGCTGCTCGGCCAGCTTCATCTCGTAGAGGCGCGCCCGCAGGACGCGGAGCGCCTTCTCGCGGTTCTGCAGCTGCGACTTCTCGTCCTGGCAGGTGACCACGATCCCGGTCGGCTTGTGGACGATGCGGATCGCGGAGTAGGTGGTGTTGACGCTCTGGC
This sequence comes from Candidatus Acidiferrales bacterium, assembly GCA_035300005.1. Classification (GTDB taxonomy): domain Bacteria; phylum Chloroflexota; class Dormibacteria; order Dormibacterales; family Dormibacteraceae; genus DATGVT01. The sequence goes on along the minus strand of DATGVT010000181.1, from coordinate 6,752 downwards.
CGCCGGGGCCGGTCGAGGTGGAGGCCTTGATGTCCAGGTCTTCGGGCCTGATCTGGACCTCCACCGGGTCGGCCTCCGGCAGCACGGTCACGGTGGCGGCTGAGGTATGAATGCGGCCCTGGCTCTCGGTCCTGGGCACCCGCTGCACGCGGTGCACGCCGGCCTCGTACTTGAGCTGCGAGTAGGCGCCCTCGCCGCGGACCTCGAAGGACACCCGGTCGAAGCCACCCAGGCCGGTTTCCTGAACGTCCAGGACCTCGACCTTCCAGCCGTGCTTCTCGGCGAAGCGCGTGTACATCCGGAAGAGGTCGCCGGCGAAGAGCGCGGCCTCGTCCCCGCCCTCCGCGCCCTGGACCTCGACCACCACGTCCCGGTCGTCGTTGGGGTCCTTGGGCAGCAGCAGCACCTTTAGCCGCTCCTCCAGGTCGCCCAGCCGGGCGGCGGCGGAAGCCTCCTCAGAGCGCAGGAACTGCTGCATCTCGGAGTCCTTCTCCTGGCGCAGCAGCTCGCGCGCGCCCTCCAGGTCGGCCCGCGCGCGCCGGTACTCGTCATAGATCTTCACCAGCTCGCGCAGCGAGCTCTGCTCGCGGGCCAGCCGGGTCAGCTGCTCGTGGTCGCGGGCCACCTCCGGCCTCGCCATCTCGGACTCGATCTCCCGGTAGCGACGGGCGATGGCCTCCAGCCGGTCCATCATCTCAGGCCGCTTCCAGGCCTTCCTCGCCCGCGCGGGCGGCGTGGAAAGCCGCGATCGCCACCTCCAGCATGTCCGGGGACGGTTCGCGGGTGGTGAACTTCTGCGCCATCAGCACCGGCCAGAGCATGACCCTGATCGCCGGGTTCTCGCGGTGGCGGGCCATGAGGCGGATCCATTCGAAGCCGGCTCCGGCGATCACTGGCACCCCCAGGATGCGGCTCGCCACCAGCCAGAACCAGTTGGGATGGAAGAGGGCGACCAGGCTGAAGAGGAGGACGCTGATGACCAGCACGACCACCAGAAAGCCGGTGCCGCAGCGAGGATGCAGCAGGCTGGCCCTGCGCACCTGCTCCACCTCCAGGGGCCAGTCCGCCTCGAAGGCGTTGATGGTCTTGTGCTCGGCGCCGTGGTACTGGAAGACGCGGCGGACGTCGGGCAGCAGGGAGATCAGGCTCAGGTAGCCCAGCACCAGGCCCACCCGCAGGATGCCCTCGATGACCACAAAGAGGAAGCCCTGGCTGTTGCGCACGGCCAGGCCGGCGCCCAGCAGGGGCAGCCCGATGAAGAGCAGCAGCCCGAGCACGGCCGCGAACCCGATCGAGGCCAGGATCTCGCGGCGCCCGATCTGGATGTCCTGGGCGCCGGCGTTCTTGTTGGCGGACCAGATCAGGGACTTCATGCCCAGGTGCAGCTGCTCGGCCAGCAGCGCCAGGCCGCGGGTGAAGGGCAGCTTCCAGAAGGGGTGCGTGTAGAGGCCCGCACGCAGCTCGCCGCGGTCGATCAGGATCTCCCCCGTGCGCGGCAGGCGCACGGCGACGGCGTAGTGGTGACGGCCGCGCATCATGACTCCCTCGATGACGGCCTGGCCGCCGTAGAAGAAGCGCTCCCGCGCGGGGGTCGCTGCCGCCGGTTGCTCCTCGGGGAGCGGCACGAACTCTACCTAGGGCCGCAACCGGGCCAACCGCCGAACCTTCGGCGCCCATGCGTGCCATCCGCGTTGTCGCCGTCTGCGCGCCTCGCTCACGCATCGCCCGATGCGCTCGCTGCGGTGCTCGACGTCTCCTAGCAGCTGGGTCGCCTGGATCACCGAATTCCTCGTCGGTTGCCCGTTTGCGTCCCTAGCGGGCCTTAGCAGCCCGCTTCTTGAATCGCTCTACCTGGCCGCCGGTGTCCACGATCCGCTGCGTCCCGGTGTAGAACGGGTGGCAGGCCCAGCAGATCTCGGTCTTCAGCTCCTTGCGGGTGGAGCCGGTCCTGAACGTGTTGCCGCAGACGCACGTGACCAGGGCGTCTTCGAAGTAGGTCGGGTGAATGGCAGCTTTCATGGTTGGGGTCTCCAGAGGCGCGATTTTAGCGGACGAACGTGTCCAGAAGGCTGTGGGCCTGCAGGGTGGCGATGCCCAGGTAGGCGACCAGCGCCAGCCAGGCGCCGCCCATCGCCCAGCGCGCGCCGACCGGCACCGACTGGTAGTAGGGCGACTGATCGTTGCGCCAGCGGTCCAGCAGGGTGGGGATGCCGAGCACGACGATCAGGATCAAGATCGGGCTCAGGTACATGTGAAAGGCAAAGGCCAGCACGCCCAGAGCGGCGAAGCCGGCGACCTGGAACCACTTGGAGGCGGGGGCCAGGATCCAGCCGCCGTCCAGCATCCCGACCGGGATCAGGTTGAACAGGTTGATGTAGAAGCCGACCAGGGCCCAGAGCAGCAGGACCGGCGACTGGGTGGCCCCGTAGAGCACGAAGGCGGCCGTGGCGCCCAGGGTGCCGGCGATGGGGCCCGCGATGCCGATCTGGGCCTGCTTCAGGGCGTCGGACGGGTGGGAGCGCTGGAAGATCGCGGCTCCCATGAACGGGATGAAGAGCGGTGCGCTCGCCTGCATGCCCTGGCGCCTGATCTCGAACACGTGCCCCAGCTCGTGGACCAGGATCATCAGCACCAGGCCGGCGGCGAACCAGGGTCCCCAGAAGACCGCGTAGGCGGCGAAGCTGATCGCCAGCGTGATCAGCGTGCCGAAGGCCTTGAACTTGAGCGCAAAGAGCAGCAGGTACTTGCCGTAGCTCCAGGCGGCGATCAGGATGGCCGCCAGTCCCCCCAGCACGCCGCGGTTGACGGCTCGCGAGGGAGGCGGCGAGTAGTGGTGGGGCGAGTCGGCGGGGATGTCGGCGCCCCCGTACTCGGGCGGCGTCGAGGTCGGCTCTTGCATTCTCAACTAGGTATACCCGACCGCGAAGACGCGTAATCCGCGCAGCCTTAAGCACGGGAGGGCGTAATCCGGGTCCCCTCCCTTCCCTCCCGGACGCGGGGAGGGTTCGCGGGCAAACCATGAGGGTTCCTCCGCGATTCAGGCCGGCTCCGGCCCCCGGCGGTGCCGGCTCAGGACCCGGCGGACGCTGGCCTGCTGGCTGGCGAGGACCAGCGAGCTGGTCTCCGCCCAGCCGCCGCCCAGGCTGACCGCCGGCAGGAGAGCCCCACCCGAGATGCCGGTGACCGCCATCACGACGGCGGCCGGCGAGAGGTCGGCCACCCCGAAGGCGCGGCCGGCGGCCTCCCCGGCGAGCATCCGCTCCTGGTCGTTGCGCGGCCACAGCCGCGCCTGCAGCTCGCCCCCCAGGCAGCGCACCGCGCAGGCTGCGATCACCGTCTCCTGAAGACCGCCGATGCCGACCATCGCGTCCACTCCCGTGCCCTCGGTCGCGGCCATCAACGAACCGGCGATGTCCCCCTCCTCCAGCGCCATCACGCGCGCCCCAGCCGCCCGCACCTCTTCCATCAGGTCCTGGTGGCGGGGCCGGTCGAGGACGGCCACGGCCAAGTCGGACACGCGGGCGTTGCGGGCGAAGGCGATCCGGCGCAGGTTGTCAGCCAGCGGGTCGTCGAGGTCGATGGCGCCGCGCGCCTCGGGGCCGGCAACCATCTTCTCCACATACCAGACGGCCGGCGGCTGAGGGAAGGTATCCGGCTCCACCGCCACCACCAGGGAGATGGCGTTGGGCAGGCCGCGCGCCACCAGGCTGGCGCCTTCGACCGGGTAGACGCCCAGGTCGACCACCGGCATTTGGTCGGCGCCGACGCTGGTCCCGTGCGACAGGTAGTGGTCGCCGCGCGGGCCCAGGACAACTCGAACCCGGACGCCGAGCTCCTGCAGGCCCTGGAGCATGGCCGCCGCGGCGAGGTCCCTGACGTGGCCCTGGTCGGATCGGCCAAGCTGGGCGGCGCAGGCCAGCGCGGCCGCCTCGGTGACGGGCAGCAGCCCGAGCGCGAGGTCGGCCCGCAGCCGTCCCGCTACCTCGCTCTCCACGTCTGGGGACTCTAGCTCAGCTCAGCTCGGCGTCTCGGTTTCGACGTAGGCGGGAGCCTCGGCCGCGCCGGGCTGTCTTTCCGCCGGGGCGGCGTCCGGCGCCGGCGCGCGCAGCTCCATCTGGTCGATGCCGCTGACCGCGATCGCCGCCCGGACGAACTCCCGGAAGAGCGGATGCGGCCGGTTGGGCCGCGAGCGCAGCTCGGGGTGGAACTGCGTGGCCACAAACCAGGGGTGGTCCCGCAGCTCGATGATCTCGACCAGCCGGCCGCTGGGCGAGACGCCGGTCAGCTCGAGGCCGGCCTCGGTCAGTACCTCACGGTACTCGTTGTTGAACTCGAATCGGTGGCGGTGCCGCTCGTAGACGACCTCCTCACCGTATGCCCGGTGGGCGAGGCTCCCCGGCTGCAGCTTGCAGGGGTAGAGACCGAGCCGCATGGTGCCGCCCAGGTTGGCGACGTCACGCTGCTCGGGCATGAGGTCGATGACCGGCGTCGAGGTGAAGGCGGCGAATTCGGTGGAGTTGGCGTCGGGCGCGTCCAGCACCTCCCGCGCGAAGTCGATCACGGCGCAGTGCAGGCCCAGGCAGAGGCCCAGGTACGGGATGCGGTTGTGACGCGCGTAGCGGGAGGCCTGGATCTTGCCCTCGATCCCGCGGTAGCCGAACCCGCCCGGGACCACGATCCCGCCCACTCCCCGCAGCAGGGAGGTGTCGCCCTGGTCCAGCTTCTCGGAGGAGACCCAGCGAAGGTCGATGCCGGCATCGTGGTAGACGCCCGCGTGGCGCAGCGACTCGATCACCGAGAGGTAGGCGTCGGGCAGGGCCACGTACTTGCCCACCACCGCGATCGGGACCGCCCCCCGGCGCGGGTGCTTCATGCGGGAGACCAGCTCCGCCCAGGGGCCCAGGTCGGGGACGTGGCGGGCCTCGTCCAGCTCGAAGTGCCTGGCCAGCACGCGGCCCAGCCCCGCCTCCTCCAGCATCAGGGGAACCTCATAGATGGTGTCCACGTCGGGCACCGAGATGACCGCCTCGCGGGGCACGTCGCAGAAGAGCGCGATCTTGTCCTTGAGGTCCTGGTCGATCGGCCGCTCCGAGCGCGCGACGATGGCGTCCGGCGTGATCCCGATCGCGCGCAGCGCCTGCACCGAGTGCTGGGTCGGCTTGGTCTTCATCTCCTCGCCACGAATCAGCGGCACCAGCGAGACGTGGACGTAGAAGACGTTCTGCCGGCCGACGTCGTTCTTGAGCTGACGGATGGCCTCCAGGAAGGGAAGGCTCTCGATGTCGCCGACCGTCCCCCCCACCTCGCAGACCAGGAGGTCGGCCTTGGCCTCCTTGGCCGCCCGGACGATGTGCTCCTTGATGACGTTGGTCACGTGGGGAATGACCTGGACGGTGGCGCCCAGGTAGTCGCCCCGGCGCTCCTTGGCGATGACCTCGGCGTAGATCTTGCCGCTGGTCACGTTGGAGAGCGCGGTCAGGTTCTCGTCCACGAATCGCTCGTAGTGGCCGAGGTCGAGGTCGGTCTCGGCCCCGTCGTCAGTGACAAACACCTCCCCGTGCTGGTAGGGGCTCATGGTGCCGGGGTCGACGTTCAGGTAGGGGTCGAGCTTCTGGTGGGAGACGGTCAGCCCACGGGTCTTGACGATGTTTCCGATCGAGGCGGCCGTGATGCCCTTGCCGAGCGAGGAGACGACGCCGCCGGTCACGAAAACGTACTTCGACATCGACGACCTCCAGCGGGTTTTTCAGATTTTACCCGCTGCTGGCTTGGAATAACCCCGCCGGCCACAAAGGAGCGCGCCGTCTACGGAGCAACCCTGGGTTCGAGCAACACCAGCTTGGTCTCGCCGGGCTCCGCGGAAGAAGCCTGGACGGAGAGTTTCGGCTGCGGTTCGGCCACGGTCACCCCCATCTCCTTTAGAAACCGGCCGACCGGCTCCAGCTCCAGCTTCACGCCCGGGATCTTGAAATGCATCGGCACCACCAGCCGCGGCTCCAGCTGGCGCACCACCTCAGCCGCCTGCGCCGCGTCCAGCCCATGCCGGCCGCCCACCGGCACCAGGAGGACGTCCAGGCCCGCCAGCACCTCCACCTGCTCGTCGACCAGCGGGTGGCCGAGGTCGCCCAGGTGGCAGACCTTGACGTCGTCCAGCTCGATCAAGAAGACGGTGTTGGCGCCCCGCTCGGTGCCCCGGCTGGCGTCGTGGTAGGTCTGGAGGCCGGTCACGGTCACACCGCCGACCTCGTACTCCCCGGGGCCGTCGACCACATAGCCGGCCTTGGGCACCGCCTGCAGGTAGCTGTGGTTGGGGTGGTCGTGGCTCACCGTGACCAGATTCGCCTCCAGCCTGGGCAGCTTGAGCCCCAGGCTGGGCGGGAAGGGGTCGGTGACGACGGCGGCGCCTCGCCCGCGCAGCCGGAAGCAGCCGTGGCCGAGCCAGGTCAGGTCCACGTCGATCTCCTTCAGTGTCCCGAGTCGGGGGTTCGCTGCGAAAGTCGCGGCATCGGCGGCCGGTGCCAAGGCAGGGGTGGCGGCAGGAGGAGCCCATCGGCAGATGGGTGACGACGAGCGCCGGGCCCCCTAACGCCGGCATCAGCGCCTAAGGCGCCCGGCCGCTGAGGCCGATGAATTTCCAGCAGACTTCTGACTCGGGACACTACTACATCCGGTCGGGGGCGCTGACGCCGATCAGCTCCAGAGCCTTCTTGAGGACGCCGCGGGCGGCCCGGCAGAGCTCTAGGCGGGCCCGG
>DATGVT010000180.1:0-7681 GCA_035300005.1 Candidatus Acidiferrales bacterium | reverse complement strand
TACCTCCCGCCGGACACCCCCTAGGCGTTGGACGTCGCCGACCTCGACCCCGACCCGCTGGTCGAGTTCCAGCGCTGGTTCCGGATGGCCGGCGAGGCCGGCCACCCGCAGCCGGACGCCATGGCGCTGGCCACCGCCGGCGCCGGTGGGGAGCCGGCCGTCCGCATGGTCCTCTACAAGGGGCTGCGCGACGGCGACCTCGTCTTCTACAGCAGCACCGACAGCCTGAAGGGCCGCCAGCTGGCCGAGAACCCGCGGGCGGCCCTGGCCTTCTACTGGCCCGAGCTGCGCCGGCAGGTCCGGGTCAGCGGCCGCGTGCGCCGGCTGTCCCGGGTGGATTCGCTGGCCTACTTCAGCAGCCGGCCCCACGAGGCCCAGGTCGCCGCGCTGGCCTCCGACCAGAGCCGGGTCATCCCCTCTCGCGCCTACCTGGTTCGGCGCTTCGAGGAGCTGCAGGGCCGGTACCCGCCGGGGCGGGTGCCGCCGCCGGCCACCTGGGGCGGCTTCCGGCTGCGGCCGGCCTGGATCGAGTTCTGGCAGAACCAGCCCAACCGGCTGCACGATCGCCTGCGCTACCGGCGAGCTCGAGGCGACGGCTGGCGGGTCGAACGCCTCGCCCCCTAAACTGGCAAGGCCCCGAATGACCGGGTCCGAAATCCGCAGACGCTTTCTAGAGCACTTCGCCAGCCGGGAGCACAGGATCCTTCCCAGCGCGCCGCTGGTTCCCCAGCGCGATCCGACCACGCTCTTCATCTCGGCCGGCATGCACCCGCTCAAGCCCTACTTCCAGGGCGTGAGCCGGCCGCCCGCGCCCCGGCTTGCCAGCTGCCAGAAATGCTTCCGAACGCCGGACCTGGAGGAGGTGGGCAAGACCGACCGCCACAACACCTTCTTCGAGATGCTGGGCAACTTCGCGCCCACCGGCGACTACTTCAAGGAGACCGCCATCCCCCTGGCCTGGGAGCTGGTCACCGAAGGCCTGAAGCTGCCGAAGGCCAAGCTGCGGGTGACCGTCCATCCCGACGACGAGGAGTCGCCCGAGCTCTGGCGGAAGGAGACCGATGTCCGCCCGGACTGGATCTATCGCAACCACGACAACTGGTGGTACGCGGGGACGACCGGGCCCAACGGACCCGATTCCGAGATCTGGTTCGACCGCGGCCCCGAGGTCGGCTGCGGGCGGCCCGACTGCTACCCGGACCACTGTGAGCGCTTCCTGGAGTTCTGGAACCTGGTCTTCATGCAGTACGACCTCCACACCGACGGCACCCGCGTGCCGCTGCCGCGGCCGGGGGTCGACACCGGGATGGGCCTGGAGCGGATGGCAACTGTGATGCAGGGCGTCACCAACATCTTCGAGATCGACCTCTACAAGCCCCTGCTCGAGTTCATCCACGCCGAGAGCAAGAAGCGGCGGACGGTCTCCGAGCGGGTGGTGGCCGACCACCTGCGCGGGATGACGTTCGTGATCGCCGACGGGGTGCTGCCCTCCAACGAGGGCCGCGGCTACGTGCTCCGGCGGCTGATCCGGCGGGCCACGTTGCACGCCGGCCACCTCGGCCTGGCCAGGCTGACCGACGGCATCGGGGTCGTGGTCGCGGCCATGAAGGACCAGTATCCGGAGCTCGCCGCCCGCCAGGATCTCGTGCGCACGGTGGTCGGCCAGGAGGCCGACAAGTTCCGGCAGACCCTGGAGCAGGGCATGGAGCTGTTCGAGCGCGTCATCGACAAGTACGAGAAGGTGATCCCCGGCGAGGAGGCCTTCCGGCTGCACGACACCTTCGGCTTCCCGATCGAGCTCACCCGCGAGCTGGCGGCGGAGCGCGGCCGCGAGGTTGACATGGAGGGGTTCGAGAGCGGCATGTCCGCCCAGCGCGAACGCTCGCGGACCATGACCGGCGACCGCTGGCCGGACGTCAAGGCCCTCCCGCCCTCCGAGTTCACGGGCTACCGAAAGCTCGAGGACCGCGGTCGCGTCCTGCTGCTCCGCCGAGGTGGCCGCGAGGTGGAGCAGGCTGCCGAGGGGGAGGAGGTCGAGGTCTTCCTGAACCGCTCACCCTTCTACGCCGAATCGGGCGGCCAGGTCGGGGACACGGGTGTGCTGACGGGTCCGAACGGGCGGGTGCGGGTGGACGACACCCAGCGGCCCACGGAAGGGGTCATCGCGCACCTGGGCTCGCTCGAGATGGGGTCCGTGAAGGTGGGGGACCGGATGACCGCGGCCGTGGACGCCGGTCGGCGCGACCAGGTCGCCCGCCATCACTCGGCTACCCACCTGCTGCACAAGGCCCTGCGCGAGGTGCTGGGCGAGCAGGCGGTGCAGAAGGGGTCTTGGGTGGGCCCCGACCACACCACCTTCGACTTCTCGCTCAACCGGGCCGTGACGCGGGAGGAGCTCGAGCGGGTCGGGCACCGGATCAACCAGCAGATTCGCGCCGCGCTCGGATTCAAGGAGACCCACACCACCTACGCGAAGGCGGTGGCGCAGGGCGCCATGCACCTGTTCGAGGAGAAGTACGGGGACCAGGTCCGGATGGTCTGCTTCGGGGGCTGGACCTGCGAGCTCTGCGGCGGCACCCATGTGAAGAACACGGCCGACGTGGGCCCTGCCCTCATCCTTTCCGAAGCCAGCGTCGGCGCCGGCCTGCGCCGGATCGACCTGGTGGCGGGCGAGGCGGCGGAGGCGGTGATCCGGCGCCGGTTCGCCGAGCTGGGCGACCTGGCCCGCTCATTGAATGTGCCCGTCGAGAGGTTGCCGGAGCGAGTGGCCGAGCTGCGCGAGCAGCTGCGCCAGGTCCAGAGACGCCTCCTGGAGCTGGAGGACCGGCTGCGGGCGGTAGAGGTGGGGGAGCGGTCCCAGATCCGGGAGCGCACGACCCGGGTGCCGCTGATCGCGGAGCGCGTCCAGGCGCGGGACCTGGACTCGCTGCGCTCCTACGCCGACCGCTACCTGGAACGGCTTGGCTCGGGCGTGGTGGCGGTGGTAGGCGACGGCATGTTCGTGATCAAGGTCAGCCGCGACCTGGCGGGCGAGCTGGACGCCAACCGCTTCAAGGCCTTCTTCGGCACCGGCGGGGGCCGCCCGGAGCTCGTGCAGGGCAAGCTGACCCGGCCCGCCGAGGACGCCTTCAACCTGCTCGAGGACGCGCTACGGTGAGGCCCTCCCCCGTGGTGTCGCCGGACCTGCGTCGCCCATGCTCGCCGAAAGCCGGGCTCAGGGGGCCCGTCACTTCGTCGTCACGCATGTGCCGATGCGCTCCTCCTAGCGCCACCCCTTCCCCCGGCCTCGGCGGCCTGGCCACCGCAGCCCTCGGCGTCACACCCGGGAGACCTCACCAGTGAAGCGCTGGCACCTCCTCCGCCGGCGTGAGGAGTACTACCGCCACTTCACGGCCCTCGACATCGGGACCGACCTGGTCAAGGTCCTGGTCGTCCGGCGCAAGGGCCGGGACGGCGAGGTGCTCGGCGTGGGGCGCGAGCCTCAGGCCCCCGCCGCCATGAGCGGCGGCGCCATTGCCGACCTGGAGGCGGTGATCCAGGCCTGCAACCGGGCGCTGGAAGCGGCCGAGGACATGGCCGGCACCGTGCCCGGCCAGGTCGTGATCGGCGTGGCCGGCGAGCTGGTCAAGGGCTTCAGCTCCAACATCACCGTCCCCCGGGCCCGGCCCAAGAACCGCATCCGGGGCGGCGAGCTGCGGGACATGCTGCACCACGTGCAGCGCCGCGCCCTGCGCGAGGCGCAGCACCTGCTGGAGCTGGAGCGCAGCTACGGCGAGCTGCAGGCCCGCCTGGTCCACTCGGCCATCACCAACGTCCGGGTGGACGGATACCCGGTCAACAACCCGGTCGGCTTCACGGGTAAGACGCTGGAGGTGACCGTCTTCAACACCTTCGCGCCCATGACCCAGGTCGGCGCCCTGGAGTCGGTCGTCCGCGAGCTGGACCTGGAGCTGGCGGCCGCGGTGGCGCAGCCCTACGCGATCGCGCGCGGCACCGCCAGCGAGGAGGCCTGGGAGAACGGCGGCGTCTTCGTCGACGTGGGGGGCGGCACCACGGACGTCGCGCTCCTGCGCGACGGCGGCGTCGAGGGCACCCGGATGTTCAACCTGGGGGGCCGCGCCTTCACGCGCCGGCTGGCGCTGGCGCTGGGCCTCAGCTACGAGGAGGCCGAGGCGCGCAAGCTCCGCCACTCGGAGAGGCTGCTGGCGCCGGATCTCGAGAACGAGGTGTCGAGGCTGCTCCGCGCGGACGTCGAGGTCCTGCTTCAGGGCCTGGTCCTCGCGCTCAAGGAGTTGGCAAGAGGGGAGCGCTTGCCTTCTAATATCTACCTCTGCGGCGGCGGAAGCCTGCTGCCGGAGCTTATGGCAGAGCTGCGCAACACCACCTGGGCCGCTGGCCTCCCGTTCGCCAGGGACCCTCAACCCCAGCTCCTCGCCCCTGAGGAGGTCCGGAGCCTGCACGACAAGACAGGTATGCTGACGAGCCCTCAGGACATCGGCCCGATGGGGCTGGCCAGCCACGCGCTCAGGATCGAGACCGACGAGCGCGACCTGGTCAGCGGCGTCATGCGCCGAGTGCTGAAGACGGTCAAGGCGTAACCAAAAACCCGCAGCAGGAGATTTCCAGACGACATGGCAGCGCACCCGATCTACGTTGAGACCGAGGAGGAGATCCCCGAGGTCGTCGAGCGCCTGAAGCGCACGCCGGCCGAGGAGGTCCCGATCGTGATCCCCGCCCGCTCCCGGCTCGGGCAGAGCCGCTTCAACTTCCAGCTCCTGCGCCACTACGCGGCCCAGCTGGGCAAGCGCATCTCGATCATCAGCACCGAGGCGGCCGTCCAGCAGATGGCCCAGGAAACCGGTCTCGAGGCATTCGGCGACGTCGAGAAGTACGGAGGCGAGGTGCCTGTGGTGGCGGCTCCGCCACCCCCCCAACGAACCTGGCTCAACCCCCTGCGGCCGGCCCCGGCTCACGCCAGGGTGGAGGTGCGCAAGCCCCAGAAGCTGGTCTCCAAGCGAGCGACCGAGATCCGGCCCGGGTTGCTCTTCCTGTACACGGGGGCCGCCCTGGTGGCGGTGATGGGGATGCTGGCCCTCGCCATCTACGTGCCCTCGGCCTCGATCACGCTGGTCGCCCAGGCCGCGCCCTTCGAGCAGCCGAACATCGAGATCCAGGGCGAGCCGGGAAAGCCGCCGGTGAGGATCCGCACGCTGGGCGACACCAAGCAGGAGTCGCAGGGCTTCAAGTCGACCGGGGTGAAGGAGACCCCCGCCCTGCAGGCGATCGGGAACGTGGTCTGGACCAACTCCAACTGCGAAGGTCTGTCCTTCATCATCAAGGTCGGCCAGACCGTCTCCGGCGGGGGCTACAGCTTCGCTGTGATGGACGGCGCCGTGGTCGGCCCCCCGGGATCGCAGACCGCCTCCGTCGTCACGCCGATCAAGGCGATTCAGCCCGGGGCCGGCTCCAACTTGGGCGCCCGAACGATCAACGCCTTCTACACGCCGAACACGCCTGCGGGGCGAGCCGCTCGCGACTGCCTCACCGTCACCAACCCGGAGGCGACCGCCGGCGGGCAGGACGCCAAGAAGGAGCCCCAGATGACGCAGTCCGACTTCGACGCCGGCCGGGCGCAGCTGGAGCAGGAGCTCCGCAAGGAGATCGCCGACGACCTCAACAACCAGATCCAGCCGGGCGAGAAGCTGTCCGACCTGATCTCGTTCGACGCGCCCGATTTCGCCACCGACCACAAGCCGGGTGACACCGTGCCCAGCTTCGGCGGCACCATGACGCTGCACGGCGAGGGCGCCTACTACGTCGAGCAGGACGTGCGCAAAGCCCTCGAGGACACGCTCCGCAAGCGGGTCCCGGTCGGCAGCGTGCTCACCGACAACAAGATCAACACCGAGTACCGGGTCTCGCACGAGAGCCCGGGCGGGCACCTGACCTTCCTGGGTGGTGCCCACGCCTTCATCGCCCCCCAGCTGAACTACGAGCAGATCAAGAATAAGCTCGCCGGCAAGCCCACGAACCAGGCCAGGACCTACCTGGAGAGCCTGCCCGTGCGCTCGGCCACGATCACGGAAAAGCCGATCAACCTGCCCTTCATGCCGATGCTGGTCTCCCGAATCGACCTCAAGTACGTGGTCGAACGGGCCGCGACCAAGCCTCCGCCCGGCGGCTAACCCGTGCGCGTGCTGGCGATCGACCCCGGGTCGAAGCGGGTGGGCCTCGCCGTCAGCGACCCCGGCGGGCTGATCGCGCAGCCCCTGGACACCCTGTCCGCCGAGCCGGAGGCCGACCTGGCCGAGCGCCTGGCCGCCGTCGCCACCCGGGTCGGCGCCGAGGAGCTGGTGGTCGGCCTGCCCCGGCGGCTGGACGGCAGCGAGGGTCCGGAGGCGCGGGCGGCCAGGGAGCTGGCCGGCGAGCTGCGCCGCCGCACCGGCCTCCGGGTGGCGCTGGTCGACGAGCGGCTATCCAGCGCCCAGGCCGAGCGGAGCCTGATCGCCCAGGGCGCGCGCCGGGCGCGGCGGCGGCAGGTCGGCCACAGCGTGGCGGCGGCGCTGATCCTGCAGTCTTATCTTGCTCGCAGGTGAACGACGAGCAGCCTTCGGTGACGCTGATAGACGAGAAGGGCGCCGAACGCCGGTTTCGACTCCATGACGCGTTCGACCTGGAGGGGGCTACCTACTATCTGGTGGAGTCGGAGGAGGATCCCGAGCAGGTCCTGCTCCTCAAGGAAGCGGGGGCGGGACTGGAGTCCGTCGAAGGTGAGGAGTTCGAGCGCGTGATCACGAAGATGGAGCTCGATGACCAGTAGGGCTAACCGCTGAAGAGGCTCCTGGTGCTGGTCGTCCTCCTGGGCGCCGCCGGCTTCGGCGGCGCTCGCGGGTACGACTGGTTCAACTGGCAGGTCAACACCCCCGTCTCCACCACCAGCCAGCCGGTCGTGCTGCACGTCCAGCAGGGCGCCTCGATCACGGTCGTGGCCGACCAGCTCCAGGAGAAAGGCCTGATCCGCGACCGCGAGGTCTTCCGCTACTACGTCCGGCTGGCCGGGCTCGACCGCTCCATCCAGGCCGGCGACTACGTGCTCAACAAGAACATGTCGATGCGGCAGATCGCGGAAGCGCTGCAGCACGGCCGGCCCGACCAGGTCGCGGTCACCATCCCCGAGGGCTACCCCGCCTTCTACATCGCCACGGCGATCGAGAGCGCCAACGTGGGGATGAAGGCGGTCGACTACCTCAGGTCGGAGCAGGACGGCAGCTGGCAGGCGGACTTCCTGGCCTCCCGCAACGGCCGCAAGGACCTGGAGGGCTACCTCTTCCCGGACACCTACTCGCTGAACCGGGGGGCCGGCGTACGCGACCTGATCCAGGCCCAGCTCGACCAGTTCGCCAGGGTCTTCACGCCCGAGCTGCGCCAGAAGGTCGGCCAGGCCACCGACGGCCGGCCGCCGCAGACGATCGAGCAGATCGTCATCCTGGCCTCCATCGTTGACCGGGAGGTCAACAACGCCTCCGACCGCGCCAACGCCTGCAGCGTTTTCTACAACCGGCTGCAGATCGGCATGCCCCTGGGGGCCGATGCCACCGTGCTCTACGCCCTGGGCCGGGTGTCCGGCGGGCTGACCGACGCCGACCTGCACGTCAGCTCGCCGTACAACACCCGCACCCAC
>DATGVT010000179.1:0-5006 GCA_035300005.1 Candidatus Acidiferrales bacterium | reverse complement strand
GGGGGGTTCCGCGACCTCGGCCGCCGGCTCTCGGTGCCGCTGCAGGTGATCGGACCGCCCGCCATCGGAGAGCCGCTGTTCGGGGAGGGCGAGGTCCACGACCTGGCCAGCTACAACGCCACCAACCGGCCGGCCGCGGTCGCCTTCGGCGAGGAGCTGCTCCGCCGCGGCATCTTCTGCCGGCCCGGTTTCAAGCTCTACGTGTCCACCGCGCACACGCCCGCCCACCTGGACCAGACGCTGGAGGTGGCCGAGGAGGCGGTCCGCGCCGTGCGGGACCGGGGCCTACTTCCCTCCTAGCCGCCGCCGGGCCCGGTAGAAGACCCAGAACCCGGCCACCGCCACGACGGCGGCAACGAGCGCGGTCCAGCCCAACGCGGCGTAGCCGGTCAGCTCCGGCCGGGTGAAGCTGGGCGCGCAGCCGGTGCAGCCGGCGACGCCGGCGTAGCCGGTGTAGAAGCGGGCGAAGTTCGGGGCCACGAACGCGCCCATCGCAGCCCAGGTCACCAGCAGCAGCCCGAGAACCGAAAGGACCACGGTCAGCACCGGCTGGGGCACGCGCAGCGAGACGAAGCCGGCCGCGACCAGGCTCAGCCCGCCCAGCAGCGCGTAGATGGCGAGCACGTTGGCCCGGCTCGGCGAACCCCCGGCCAGGAGTGGCGGCAGCGCCGCCGAGATCAACGCCAGCACCCCGCCCGCGAACAGCAGGTAGACGCCGACCCGCAGGCGGCGCTCAGGCGTCACCGCTGATCACCTCCATGGGCTGCACCTCCCGAGGGTGGATTATGGAGTCATGAAGCGCTGCCTGGCCCTGGCCGCGCTTCTCGCTCTGGCCTGCGGCACGGGCGCTCCCCGGACCGCCTCCCCTCCACCGCCGCCGCCGTCGGTCGCGCCGGAGCCCTCCCCCTCCCCCCATCCCTTGCCCAGCGCCCCGGGGTCGGTCTTCCTGATCGTCATGGAGAACCAGAACTTCGACCAGGCGCTGAAAGGCCCCTACACCGCCGAGCTGGCGGCCCAGTACTCGCTGGCGACCAACTACCACGCCGTCACCCATCCCAGCCTGCCCAACTACCTGGCCTTGACCTCGGGCAGCGAGTCCACCACCAGCCGGAAGGGGATGCCCAGCCTGTTCAGCTCCCAGGTGGTCAGCCGGGCACCCTGCGCCCGGGGACGGGTCTCCATCGCCCAGACGAAGGGCCGCCGTCCCTGCTCGTGGGCGGTCCGGACCACCCCCAGCGCGGTGCCGTAGTCCACAGCCGCCAGGGCGCCGGTGTTGCAGATGGTGATGACGCGGGCGCCGGCCGGCAGCAGGGCGGCGCCGTGGGCGCCCAGCCGGCGGCAGGCGTCGACCCCTTCGCGGGCGATGCGGTGAGCCTCCTCGAGCGGGTCCTCGGCGGCGGCCACCCGGTCCAGGGCCCAGAACAGGTCGCGGGCGGTGGGCCGGCTCTGACGCAGCGCGCCGAGGCCCTCCGCCGGCTGCGGCCCGCGCAGGGCGAGGGCGGCGCCGTAAGCCGCGGCGGCGCCGATGGCGGGCGCCCCCCGCACCACCATGTCGCGGATGGCGCCCGCCACCTCCTGCGCGCTGCGGCAGACCACGTAGGCCTCCTCGGCCGGGAGCCGAGTCTGGTCGATCAGGCGCACCCCGTCGCCGGTCCACTCGACCGTGGGCATGAAGGTTAGGTTCCTGGCTTCCAGGTCCGGTTCAGCTTGCCGCTCTGGTAGCCCTCCAGATCGAGCGCGACGAAGTCGTAGCCGGCCTCCCGGAGCGCCGCCACCACCTGCTCCCGGACCTCTACCAGGCGCGCGATCTCTTCCGGCTCCACCTCCAGCCGGGCCACCTCGCCGTGATGGCGCACCCGAACCTGGCGGAAACCGAGCGCAGCCACCGCCGCCTCCGCGGCCTCCACCTGACGCAGCGCGTCAAGGGTGACCCGAGTCCCATGCGGGATCCGGGAGGACAGACAGGCGAACGAGGGCTTGTCCCAGTTGGGCAGCCCGAGCCGGCGGGCCGCGGCGCGGATCTCGGGCTTGCCGAGGCCGGCCTCCAGCAGGGGGAATCTGACACCGCGGCGCACGGCCGAGCCGTGGCCGGGCCGGTGGTCGTGAGCGTCGTCGGCGGTGGCGCCGTAGGCGAGATGGCGCAGCCCCTGCTGGACGCGCAGCGGCTCCAGGGTCGAGAAGAGCTCTTCGCGGCAGTGAAAGCAGCGGTCCGGGTGGTTCTGCAGGTACGCCTCCTGTTCCACCTCGTGGGTCTGGACCTCCAGCAGGCGCACGCCCAGCTCAACCGCCAGCGAGCGCGCCTGCCGCTGCTCGGCCTCGGGGTAGGCCGGCGAGCTGGCCAGCACCGCCAGCACCGAGTCGGAGCCCAGCTCGTCCAGGGCCAGCTTCAGGAGCAGCGTGGAGTCGACCCCGCCGGAGTAGGCGACCAGCACCGAGCCCAGGCCACGCACGATCTGGCGGGCACGCTCGAGCCGGGAGGTGTCGAGGCGGTCGAGCTGGATCATCCAGCCCGAAGGTTAGCTAACTCTGAGCGAAGCTTCCGAGGGCTCCACCGCGGGCAC
The DNA here is from genome assembly GCA_035300005.1 of Candidatus Acidiferrales bacterium. Lineage (GTDB taxonomy): Bacteria > Chloroflexota > Dormibacteria > Dormibacterales > Dormibacteraceae > DATGVT01. The sequence goes on along the minus strand of DATGVT010000179.1, from coordinate 2,445 downwards.
GCCGCAGAAGGCCTCGTAGTCGATCAGCTCGGTCACGCTGGGATGCTCGCCGCAGAGGGGGCAGTTCTGGCGCCGGCCGAGCTTGACCTCGCGGAAGCTCAGGTCCTGGCCTTCGAAGAGGAGCAGCCTGCCGATCAGCGGCTGGCCGATCCCGGCCACGTATTTGATGGTCTCGAAGGCCATCAGGCTGCCGATGATGCCGGGCAGGACTCCGAAGACGCCCGCCTCGGCGCAGCTGGGCACCGAGCCCGGCGGCGGCGGCGCCTCGAAGAGGCAGCGGTAGCAGCCGGTGCCCTTGGTGGAGTCGAACATCGCCACCATGCCCGCGAAGCGATAGATGGACCCGTGCACCAGCGGCTTGCCCAGGAAGTGGGCCGCGTCGTTGCTGAGGTAGCGGGTCGGGAAGTTGTCGGTGCCGTCCACGATCAGGTCGTAGCCCTTGAAGATCTCGAGCGCGTTCTCCGAGTTGAGGTGGGTCGAGTGCTTGACGACCTCGACGTCGGGGTTGATCTCGCGGATGCGGTCGGCCGCGGAGTCGACCTTGGACCGGCCCACGTCGCTGAGGCCGTGCAGGATCTGCCGCTGGAGGTTGCTGGCGTCGACGACGTCGAAGTCCAGGATGCCCAGCTTCCCCATCCCGGCCGCGGCCAGGTAGTAGGCGGCCGGAGAGCCCAGGCCGCCGGCCCCCAGCAGCAGGACGCTCGTGTTCAGCAGCTTGCGCTGCCCTGCGCCCCCCACCTCGGGCAGGATCAGGTGGCGGGCGTACCGCGACACCTGCTCCGGAGTGAATCCGTTGCGCGACATCCACCTGACTATACCCATCGCAAAAAGCGGGTATTCCTACAATGGCCGCCAGTGGCCTGTTCCAGAGGTCCGCTGCGGATTGGCGGCATGGGCGGCCGGAGCCAAGGCAAGGGTGGCGCGGCAAGGAGTGCATCAGCGGATGCAGGACGAAGCAGCGCCGGGCCCCTTAACGCAGGCTTCGGTGCCGAAGGCACCCGGCCGTCCAGGCCGATCAAGATGCAAGGACCTTCTGGGACAGGACACTGATCATGGCTACCGAATACATGGACGACGAGCAGGTCATCAGCCTCTACAACAAGGTGAGGGCGGGCCGCCGCACCTGGCCGGCCGAGCTCTGGAGCTCGCCCGCCGCGCTGCAGTACGCGGTGACCGTCTTCGACTACTGGATCCACAACGTGATGGGCTGGAAGGGCTGGCCGGAGGCGAAGGAGAAGGTCACTCCGGCGCTCCTGGAGGAGCACCGGCTGGCCGACCTGGTCGAGCACGTCTTCGTGCCCGAGTTCGGTGAAGACTGGATGGACTTCGAGCTGGTCCTCAACGAGTCCATGCGGCTGTCCGACGACGAGGACTGGGCCGCCAACCTCAGCGACCGCCAGGAGCGGGTGGAGGCAGCCTTCGAGCACGCCTTCGAGAAGCTGGTCGGCTCGCCCAAGCAAGCGGCGCTGCTGCCCAAGTACCACCGCTTCCGCAACCACCTGATGCGCATGTGGGGAGCCTTCCAGGAGGCCCAGGCCGAGCACGAGAAAGCGGAGCGCGAGGCCGCCGAGCGCTTCTGGGCCGGGCTGCGCCTGATCCGGGCCACCCGCTCGACCACCGCCGAGAACTGGTCCATCGTCAACGTGGAGGACGAGCGGTTGGGCGAGGTCGCGGTCAGCTGGGGCGAGCCGCATCCGCACTGCCTGATCGTCCTTGACCAGAAGCTGCCCGCCGACGGCTGGGAGCAGGTTGTCTACAAGCTCGAGCAGGAGGTCCTGGTCGAGGAACCCGGCGTGGTCAGCTACTCGGTCTGGCACAAGGGCTTCCTCGGCGAGTACTACCGGTGCGCCGACTGCGGCGAGCTGCACAGCCAGTTCGAGGAGGACCCGACCGGGCCCCTGGGCCTGAGCGACGCGGGCGGCGACGAGCCCGAGCGCTAGGGCTCGGCGCTAGACCGGAATCGGCGTCGCCGCCGGCAGGCAGGTGAGGCTGAAGTTCCGCCCCTCCCAGCCCGTCATGTAATGGGCCGTCCAGGTCAGGCTCGAACCGGGAGCCAGCACGTTGGTGGGCAGGTCCGCCACCCAGACACCCAGCGTGGTGTCGGCCGCCTGCAGCTCCTTCCAGGTCCGCCACTCGTCCAGCGTCCAGCGCACGGCCGCCGGGCGTGGCAGCTGCACGCGGACGCGGCGGCCGGCGGGGAAGCGGGCGATCTGGTGGTTGTGGTGCCAGACGTAGGCCGGCTCCTGTGGTCGGCCCTCGGTGTAGCGCTCGCGCACCGGGGCGATCAGGTCCGGGAAGGTCGCGGTCGCGATCGCGTGCAGGAGCCGCAGGTACTCGGCGTGGGCCCAGCCCAGGGGGCAGGCTGATCCGGTGGGCTCACCCATCGCGAGGTGGGCGGCCGGCACTTCCTCCGCGTCCCAGACCTGCTCGGGCAGCAGCAGCTCC
>DATGVT010000178.1:0-3759 GCA_035300005.1 Candidatus Acidiferrales bacterium | reverse complement strand
CCGGCACTTACGCGATCCAGGTCTGGGCCCGGCGGTCAGGCTCGACGGCTACTTACGAGGCCTGGACCGGCTTCTATTACCAGCTGACCTGAGCTAGCCCTCGGCCGCCCGCGCCTTGCCCTCGAAGAGCCGGGCCCGGATCTTGCGCAGATAGGGGAATGGCTGCAGCCAGCGCCCGACCTCCGCTCCCCCTACGGTGCGCTTCCGGCGCAGGAACCGGCGCCGGGCTCCCGACCCGCGCCAGCAACGCAGGAAGTCGACCAGGCCCAGCGCCGCCCGCCCCGACTCCAGCGTGAATCCGATCGTCACCATGGCTGTGAACACGACGACCTCGGGCAGCCTCAGCAGGCCCTCCGGCCAGAGGTCATTGTTGGCCGCCAGCAGCAGCCGGTTCTTCAGGATATGCCGGAGGATGAACACCGTCCGCCGGGCGCCGGTCGCGCTGCGGTGGTGCCAGGCCACGACCGGGACGTACCAGCTCTTCCAGCCCAGCCAGCGCGCCCGCCAGTCCAGGTCCACGTCCTCGATGTAGGCGAAGAAGCGCTCGTCGAAGGGCCTCGCCTGGCCGTCCGAAACCTCGGCCAGCATCCGCCGGCTGTAGAGCGCCGCGGCGGCGGTGACCCCGAACACCTCCTCGGCGCGGTCGAACTGCCCATGGTCGAGCTCGCCCTCGCCCCGGTTGCCGGCCCAGCTGTTCCGAAAGACGACGTGGCCTGCGCTGTCCAGCACGGGCGGGCTGGCGGGGTCGCGCGAGGCCGCCCGTAGCAGCTTGCCGGTCACGGACCCGATCCGCGCGTCCGCCCGAGCCGCCTCCAGGAGGCGTTCTACGTAGTCCGGCTCCAGCTCGACGTCCAGGTTGGCCAGCAGGACCCAGTCCCCCTCGGCGGCCGCGATGCCCTGGTTGGCGGCCACCGCGAAGCCGAGGTTGGTCGGGTTGCGCAGGATGCGGACGGGCGGCTTTACCTTCTCCAGGCGCTGCAGCGAGCCGTCCAGCGACCCGTTGTCCACCACCACCACCTCCAGCCGGGGGTGGGTCTGGCGCCGGAGGCTTTCCAGGCAGCGGAAGACGAGGTCGCCTCCATTCCAGTTCAGGACGACCGCGCTTACGAGCGGCTCAGGCAAGGCCGCTGCGAGAGCCCGCCCAGCTCACCCCCAGCAGCGCCCAGAACTCCAGGCTGAGGTCGTTCTTCCAGTAGGGCACGTCCAGCATGCCGTGCACGAGCACGGCCAGCAGCGCCAGGGCCACGCCCAGCTGGAGCGGCCGCCAGGCCGCGGCGCCCCGGCGCCAGCCGTCCAGGCTGACCCGAGCCGCCTGCACGAAGAGCCAGGCGAAGGCGGCCAGCCCCAGCAGGCCGGTTTCGGTCCAGAAGTTCAGGACGATGTTGTGGGGGTAGATCAGGTCCTCGGTGTAGTTCCCGCTGCGGTAGGGCTCGATCGCCTGCCGGAAGCCGGAGAGCCCGCTGCCGAAGACGGGATGATCGCGGAGCATGCGCAGCGTGGCGCCCCAGAGGCGAAGGCGCGAGGCCAGCGTGTTCAGCGGGTCGGCGAAGTTGAACTCGTGCGAGAGGCGGCTGCGGATGGGCGGGAGGACGGCGACCAGGGCGCCCGCCAACAGGGCGGCGGGTACCAGCAGGCGCCGGCGAGGGTGGACGAGGGCGAGGGCGAAGGCCACCGCCAGCACCACCAGGAGTCCGCCCCGGGAGAGGCTCAGCCCGATCGCCGCCAGCGCCACCACCAGGAACCCGGCGGCGGCCAGGCGCAGCCGCCGGTCCCCCTCGAAGGCCGCGATCGCGCCCGCGACCGCGATCAGGGGGCCCAGGAAGAGGGCCAGCGCGTTGGGTGTCTGATAGATCGCGACCGGGGGGACGCCGCCCAGGTTGAGCCGGTGCTGAAGGATGGCGGGGATGACGACCCCAATGTTGGCCAGGCCCGCCACCAGTCCGGCGACGCCGAGACCGGCCAGCACCAGCAGCGCCGCCTCCCGCGTGCGCAGCACGGCACCCAGCACGATGAAGAAGGCCATCGGCTCCAGCAGGTAGGCGCGGAAGAGACCCAGCGCCTTCAGGAGGTCGGGCGCCACCAGCACCGAGACCACGCCGGCGGCCAGGAAGAGCAGCGCCGGCCAGGTGTAGGGCGACCGCCACTGGGGCCGCTCCCGGCGCCGGCCGGCCTCGACGGCGAAGACGGCGATCGTGGCCACGATCATCACCTCGAGCAGCGTCGTCGGGTAGAACCCGAGGCGCCAGCGGACGGTGTAGGCCGGGGTGAGGGCGCAGGTGAGAGCCGCCAGGCCCAGGGTCAGCCGGTAGGGGGCAGCGGTGAGAGCCCCCAGCTCAGCCTTGGCCCGCGGCAGGGTTGCCGAGCCGGCTTGGCGAAGCCGCCTCCTCGAAGCTCCAGCGGTGCGGCAGGCGGACGACCCCTTCCTCGGGGCCCGAGCCGACGACCCGGAAGCCGTAGCGGCGGGGATGGGAGTCCACCGGCTCGGTCGCCTTGGCGGAGGCGTAGAACGCGACCGAGATCCGGTACGACCCCGCCAGCAGGGGGAGCTGTGGGAAGTCCAGCCGCACCGCCCCGTCGCGATCGCCCGGCTCCAGGCGGAAACCGTCCTGGGCGCTGCTGGCCGACGCCACCAGGAGTCCGTCGTTGCGGTGCACCAGGACGCCGACGAAGGCCGCGTCCAGGCGGCGGTTGACGCGGTAGTTGATCTCGACCGCCAGCGGGTCACCGGTGCTGATGAGGTCGGCCGGCCCCCCGCGCCGGTCGAGCAGCCTGACCTCTCCGATGCTCAGCGCGGGCAGGCCGCCGAGGTCGCGGGTCGGCGCCGCCTCGGCCTCGGCCGCCTTTCCCCGCGCCGCCCGCAGGTTGTCCAGGTAGGCGTCGACCACCTGGTTGGGAGCGCCCCGCTCGCGCAGCTTGCCCTCTTCGATCCAGGCTGCCTCCGTGCACACCTCGCGCACCGCCTGCAGGTCATGGGAGACGAGCACGATGGTCCCGCCCCGCCCCTGGAAGCCTTCCAGCCAGTCGAAGCACTTCTGCTGGAAGGCCTCGTCGCCGACGGCCAGAACCTCGTCGACCAGCATCACCTCGGGGTCCACGTGCACGGCGACCGAGAAGCCCAGCCGCATGTACATGCCTGAGGAGTAGGTGCGCAGCGGGGCGTCGATGTGCTCGCCCAGCTCGGCGAAGTCGACGATGTCCTGGAAGCGGCGCGCGATCTCACGGCGCGAGAGCCCGAGCAGCGATGCGTTGAGCTGGACGTTCTCGCGGCCGGTGTAGTCCCACTGGAAGCCGGCCCCCAGCTCGATCAGCGCGGCTACGCGGCCGCGGGTCAGGATCTGGCCGCTCTCCGGCTCCAGGATGCGGGCGATCAGCTTCAGCGTCGTGCTCTTGCCGGCGCCGTTGGGCCCGATCAGCCCGAAGGTGTGGCCGGGCTCGACCTGGAACGACACGCCGCGCAGCGCCCAGCGATCCTCCCACTCGCCGAAACGGCGGCGGATCAGGACCTCCTTGAGGTCGAAGTAGCGCTCGTGGTAGACGCGGTATCGCTTGTGGACGTCGTGGAGCTCGACCGCGGCGGACATTAGGGGTGCGGCCGGAAGCCCGGCCGAGAGATCGCGGTCACAGGCGCCTCGGATGCAAGGAACAGACGAGCACCGGAGCGAGCGTATTGGAAATACGTGAGCGAGGAGCGCAGGAGGTGACGCAGCAGGCGGGCCGCCTGGGGCCGCTAGCTCCGGTTGGGTTTTTCGGCCGCATCCC
>DATGVT010000177.1:0-23191 GCA_035300005.1 Candidatus Acidiferrales bacterium | reverse complement strand
AGACGGCGGAGTCCCCCGCGCCCAGGCCGAGGAGGGCGCGGCCGGGGGCCAGCTCGGCGAGCGCGGCCGCGGCGGCGGCCGTCACCGTGGGATGCCGGGTGAGCGGGTTGGTGACGCCCGGCCCCAGCTCCAGCTCGTGCGTCTCCAGGGCAGCCAGGTAGAGACCGGCGTAGACGTCCTTGAGCGAGAGCTGGCTGTCGATCAGCCAGAGCCGGCCGACCCCCTCCGACTCCAGGGCGGCCGCCTGGCGGGCGAAGTCGCGGAGCGGCTGCCGGGGGCTGACGCCGAGGCTTACGCCCAAGCTGGCTGGCGGCGGAGACAAGTGGCTCAAGGGCTGGGCAGGTCGTAGGCCCGCCACACGATCGAATGCGTGACCTCGACCTCCGCCTCCAGCGACCCGTACCGCTCGACCGCCCACCGCCGGGTTTCCGCCGCCGCGCGCCGCAGCGCCTCGGGCTCGAGGTCCCAGCAGGCCGCAAAGATGCCCTGCTCGAGGCTGTCGATCCGGGGCCCCACCCTGCCCCGATCCTGGCTCTCGATCGGATCCAGCGTCCGAACCGCGGTTCCCAGGGCTGCCATCACGGCGTCCAGGTCCTGGTGCCGGTTGAGGCCCACCGGCCAGCGCGGGTCGCCGGCGGCCTGGAAGAACCGGCGGGTCAGCTCCCGCCAGGCCTGGGGGCCGCCACCGCGGTCGATGAGCACCACGCCGCCGGGCCGGGTCACCCGGACCATCTCGGCCGCTGCCCGCCGCCAGTCCGGGATCAGGTGCAGCACGTGGCAGGCGAGCGCGGCGCCGAAGGTGTGATCTGGAAATGGCAGCTGGGTGGCGTCCGCCCTTGCCGCCGGGATCGCCTGGGCGCCGGCTTTCTCGCGCAGCCGGAGCAGCATCTCCAGGGAGAGGTCGATGCCGATCATCTCGGCGCCCGCGCCGCGCAGCGGAAGAGCCATGCGGCCGGTGCCGATCCCGACTTCGAGGCACGGACCCCGGCCGCTCAGCTCCCGGGCCAGCAGCGAGGTGACCCGGGCCTGGATGTCGGGGGGCAGGGCGCGGGTGCGGTCGTAGTACTCGGCCGCGGGGTCGAAGGAGATGGACCGGCTCACGCCAGCATCAGCTCTGACAGCCGCTCCGGCTGCTCGACCGGGATCTGGTGGCCGCAGGCGGGGATCACCTCCAGGCGGGCGTGCAGGACGCCGGCCTGGATGATCTCCGCCGCCCGCACCGGGCACTGGCGGTCGAGCTCGGCGGCCACGATCAGGGTGGGCGCCTTCAGGCGCGGCAGCTCGGGGTCGAGGGGCTGCTCCAGCAGGGCCGCCATCGCCCGGCAGGCGTTGGCGTAGCCGCGGGGGTCGGCGGTCGACTGGCTGCGCATCAGCCAGTGGCCGGCGAAGTGCTGCGGGGCGGCCTCGAACTGCTGGCGCGTGTCCTCCTCCAGCGCCGGCGCCAGCCGCTGCTGCTCGGCCAGCGCGATGCGCTCCCGGTACCAGTCCGCCGCCGCCCGGCCGACGCGGCTCGAGGTGGCCACCAGCAGCAGCCGCCGCACGCGCTCCGGGTGGTCGAGAGCGAAACGCATGGCGACGGTGCCCCCCAGCGAGAAGCCGGCCACCGCCGCGGTTTCGATCTTCAGGGCGTCGAGCAGCTCCCGCAGGTCCTCGCCCAGCTGGCGCAGGGTCCCGTCGGCCTGGCCGAGGGTGGTCTCGCCATGCCCGCGCAGGTCGTAGAGGAGAACGCGGTGGCGCAGGGCCAGCTCGGGCAGCGCGCGCCGCCAGCCACGGTGGTCGTCGGCCAGCCCGTGCACCAGCACCAGCGGCTCGCCCCGCCCCAGGTCATGGAAGGAGACCTCGAGGTCAGCGCAGCGCGCCCGCACCCGCCCTCTCCCGCAGCGCGCGGCGGTCGACCTTGCCCGGGCCCCGGAGCGGGATCTCGGCCAGCAGCTCCAGGTGCTCCGGCCACTTGTAGCGAGCCAGCCCGCGCCGCTCCAGATGGGAGCGCAGATCCTCCAGTCTGAGCGCCCCCCGGGCGACCACGAAGGCCATCACGCGCTCACCCAGCTCGGGGTCGGGGCGGCCGACCACGCAGACGTCGGCCACCGCCGGATGCTGGCGCAGCTCGGCCTCCACCTCGTAGGGGTTGATGTTGGTGCCGCCCCGGATGAGGATGTCGTTGGCGCGGCCGGTGACGTGCAGGTACCCGTCCTGGTCGAGGAAGCCCAGGTCTCCCATGTGCGCCCAGCCGTCCTTCGCGAAGGGGCCCGTCTCCTCGCCCCAGTAGCGTGGCTGGACGGTCGGCCCTCGCATGCAGATCTCACCCTCGGGGGTGATCAGGATCCGGCAGCTGTCGTGCGGCCGGCCGACCGTGTTCCACCGCTTCTCGGCCGGGTCGTCGGGTGAGCCGACCGCCAGCTGGCCGGCGTCCATGGAGCCGTAGAAGCTGACCACGCGGGAGCCCGTGCGCTCCTCCCAGCGGCGCGCGACGTCAGGCGGCAGGGGGGCGCCGGCGACCGCTGTGCAGCGGGCGGCCAGACGGGGCGGCTCCCCCTCCTGAAGCATCCGGATCAGGTTGGTGGGCACCCCGACCAGCACGGTCGCCTGCGGCGCCGCGGCCAGCTGCAGGACCAGCGAGGCCCCGCGGCGCAGGCAGTAGAGGCACATGCCGCCGATGCCCTGGGCCAGCGGCGTCATCGGCAGCACGCGGTCGGCTGCCGTCACCTGCAGCCGCTGGGTGAAGCCCTCGAAGGTGGCCTGCTTCAGCCCCGCCGTCAGGGACGCCAGCTTGGGCAGCCCGGTGGTGCCGGAGGTGAGGGCGATCTCCACCACCCGGTCGGGATCGGCCGGCGGCGGCGCCATCCCGCCTGGCCCCGGCCGGCAGAGGTCCGCCGCCTCCGTGGCCTCGACCAGCCGCGCCTTCGTCCTCTCCAGCGCCCAGGAGATCTCAGCCGGGCCCAGGCCCATGGGCAGCGGGACGACGATGCCACCCCCCAGGGGCACCGCCAGCTCCAGGACCACGTACTCCCAGCTGTTCGGTAGGTGCAGGGCGATGCGCTGGCCGCGAAGCCTGCGGGCTGCCGCTCGAGCCCGCGCCAGAAGATCACCGAAGGTGAGGCTGAGGTCGCCGTCCAGGACCGCCGTGCGGGTTGGGTCCTGCGCCTCCAGGTAGGTGCTGGGCAGGCAGGGGATCGGGGGCACCGGCGACCATATGATGACCGACGGTCATGGACCTCGGCCTCGGCGGGCGCTGCGTCATCGTGACCGGCGGCGTCTCCAACATCGGGCGGGCGATCGCCCTCGGCTTCCTGGCCGAAGGCGCCCGGGTGGTGGTGGCCGACATCGACGAGGCGGGCGGCCGCGCCCTGGAGCGGGACGGGCTGGCGTTCTGCCGCTGCGACGTCGGCGACCCCGAGTCGGCGACCGCCGGGGTGCGTTTCGCCGAGGAGCGCTTCGGAGCCGTCCAGGTCCTGGTCAACTGCGCCGGCTGGACGGTGGACCGGCTCTTCGTCGAGAAGCCGCGCTCGGAATGGGAGAAGGAGATCGCCATCACCGTCTGGGGGTTCATCAACTGCACGCGGGCCGTGCTGGACGGGATGATCGAGCGCCGCGCCGGCCGGATCGTGACCATCGGCTCCGACGCGGGGCGGATCGGCGAATGGCGAGAGGCCGTCTACTCCGGCGGCAAGGCCTCGGTGATGGCGATGACGAAGGCCATCGCCAGGGAGGTCGGCAAGCACGGCATCACCCTGAACGTGGTCTCGCCCGGGTTCGTGCCCGGCCGCCCGGAGTCGTCCGGGAAGGAGTCGATGTGGGCGGGCGAGCAGGGGAAGCTCTTCCCGCCCGAGCTGCTGGCCCGCGTCGAACGCTCCTATCCCCTGCGCCGGCTGGGCACCCCCGAGGACGTCGTCCCGGCGGTCCTCTTCCTGGCCTCCGACCGAGCTTCCTACATCACCGGCCAGACGCTCTCGGTGAGCGGCGGCTACACGATGGTCTGAGACAGGCTCGACCCCTCCCTACCCTCGGCCCCGGCGGGCGGCCAACCGGCGCCGGCCCCCGCCAGCGGGGAGGACAAAGCGCGCGATAATGCGGGAGGCGGTGAGGTCGGTGGAAACTGGTTTCGTCAGGTCCCCGGAGACAAGCGCCAAGGCCGTGGACTGGCGCGGGATTCCGGCGGCCGGGTCCCGGTTGCCCCCCATCGAACTGCCGACCAACTGTCCCGGCTGTGGCATCTCACTCGACCCCGACGCCCTCCGGGCAGAGCTCTACGTCTGCGAGTGCGGCCATCACTTTCCTCTGCACGCCGAAGCCTGGCTCGCGGTCCTGGCCGACGAGGGCACCTGGGTGGAGCACTGGGCAGACCTCAAGCCGCACGACTTCCTCCACTGGCGGCTGCCCAAGCCATACAGCGCGACGCTCGAGCAGGCGGCTGAAGAAGGACTCAACGAGGCGGTCAGGACTGGGCGCTGTGAGATCGGGGGCTGTCCGGTGTGGCTCGGCGTGTTCGACTTCCGCTTCGTAGGTGGGACGCTCAGCGTCGTCGCCGGGGAGCGGCTCGTCCGGGGGATGGAGCGAGCGCGCCACGAACGGTTCCCCTACGTGCTGGTCACCTCGTCTGGCGGCGCCCGGATGCAGGAGGGGGTCCTGGCGCTCATGCAAATGGCCAAGGTCAACGTCGCGGTGGCCGACCTGGACCAGGCGCGGGTTCCGTACATCTCGATTCTCAGCCACCCGACCTACGGAGGCACTGCCGCATCCATGGCGCTGCTCGGGGACGTCAACCTCGCGGAGGAGGGCGCCGCCATCGGGTTCACCGGACCCCGCGTGATCAAACAGGCGACGCATATGGAACTGCCGGAGGGCTTCCAGAGCGCCGACTTCCAGCTCGAGCACGGACAGGTCGACGCAGTGGTGCCACGGCTGGAGCTCCGTGCCAGGCTGGCCCATTTCCTCCATCTGTATCGATGACCAAGCGCCGCCCGACTGCCTGGGAGAGGGTGGAGCTCGCCCGCCATCCCGAGCGCCCCTACTCCCTCGACTACATCAACCGGCTGGTGCCCGATTTCGAGGAGCTGCACGGAGACCGAATGACAGGCGATGACGCCGCGCTCGTCGCCGGGATCGGCTCATGGAGGGGCCGGACGACCATGCTGTTCGGACAGCAGAAAGGCCGGACTCTCTCCGACCGGGTGGCACGCGACTTCGGGATGATGCGTCCGCAGGGCTTCCGAAAGGCCATCCGCCTGGCCCATCAAGCAGCCAAGTTCGGCTTCCCGATCATCTCGTTGATAGACACCCCGGGGGCATACCCAGGCGCGACCGCCGAGGAAGACGGAATCGCCTCCGCGATCGCTTCCGCGATCCGCGAGTGGTTCCACATCCGTACGCCGGTCATCGCCGCCATCGTCGGCGAGGGCGGCAGCGGAGGTGCCCTGGGAATGGCTGTCGCCGACCGGGTGATCATGCTGGAGAACTCGATCTATTCGGTTGCGGCACCGGAGGCCGCGGCTTCCATCGTCTGGCGTGATTCATCCCGCAAGAAGGAGGCCGCCGAGCAGCTGCACCTGACCTCGGACGATCTCATCGAGCTGCAGGTGATCGACGAGGTTGTCCCGGAGCCCGGAGGAGGTGCCCATTCGGACTACGACGAGTCCGCGCGGCGCCTGGACGAGGCCCTCTGGATTCACGTGAGTGAGGTTCTGGAGCACGACCAGAGCCGGATCCTCGAGAATCGGAGGAGGCGTTTCCTGCGGGTCGGCCACCTCCACGACCACCGCGCACTCCCGAAGCTGGAACCGGCCTAATGCTCCGCGCGATGCTTGTGGCCCAAGTCCTCGTGCCAGTCCAGAAGTAGCTCCGACGGCGGCTCGTGGAAGTGCCGGTCAGGGTGGTAGCCGGTGATCTCTTCGATCATGTTGCCGAACCACTCGTCAAACTCATGATCGGAGCTGGCTCGGTTCCTCATGGCGGCGGCGATGTCGTCCGACTCCATGTAGACGATGATGGCCTCGTTCGGCCTGGTCTGATGGAAGACCTTGAGCCGCTTGAGCCCGCGGCCCCTGCCGGCCTCATGGTGCTCCGCGGATCGATGTGAGGCCAGCATCTCGGACAGCTTCTTGGCATCGGCGGTCCGTCCCGGCTTGACAGGGACGGCAAACGCTATTGATCGCATGGATTCCCCACCTCCAGAGTTCGAGCAGACGGGGACACGAGTCAGGCCGACCTGGCCACCAAGGCGGCATTGATCCCGCCGCGTCCGGTGCCCAGAACCACCGCGGCGTGGCTGTTGAGGAACACGGACCGGTCGGTGACGACGGGCAGGGCGCAGGCGGGATCGGGGTCGATCCCATCCCGGATCGGCGGGACGGCCCGGTTGTAGAGGCTCAGGCAGGCGGCCGCCGTGTCGAAGGCGCCGGCCGCTCCAAAAGTGTGGCCGAAGGTCGCCTTCGGGCAGCCGACCAGGAGCCCTTCGGTGTGCTTGCCGAAAGCGAGGCGGACGGCACGCGCCTCGCGGATATCGGCCTTCACGCCCGCGCTTGCATCCACGATGGCGAGACCGACCTCGGGGAGGCTCACCTCGGCATCGGCCAATGAGAGCCTGATCGCCCTGGCGTACTGGACGCCGTCTTCGGCCGAGTCTCGAAAGTGGACCGCGTCGCAGGTGTGTCCGAACCCGCAGAGCTCGGCGTAGATCCGCGCGCTCCGCCTGGTCGCGTGCTCCCACTCCTCCAGGACCAGCACGGCACCTCCCTCACCCAGCACGAGCCCGTCCCGGCCCCGGTCGAAGGGCGCGTAACGTCCGCTGCAAGAGAGGACTCCAGCGTCCTGGTAGCCGAGCACCGCGTAGGGGCTGATCGGAGCCTCGCAGCCGCCCGCCAGGCAGACGTCAAGATCGCCTCTCTGCACGACCCTCAGGGCATCTCCCAGAGCGACCAGGGCCCCGGCTCGCTCCGCGATGTGGGTCTTGCTGTAGCCGTGGAAGCCGTACCGGATGCTGATCTGGCCGACGGTGGCCGCGTAGAACCAGGCGATGGCCATGTACGCGCTGACGTGCTGACCACCTTTGGTGTGAGCGTTGACCAGCTCCTCTTCGCCGAAGATGCTTCCGCCCAGGTTGTTGGAGAGGACGACGCCTACGCGATTGCAGTCGACCGCGGCCGGCTCGATACCTGCGTCACGAAGCGCGAGGTCGGCCGCAGCCAACCCGAACTGAGTGTGCCGGTCAGTCTGGTTGATGATGCGGCGATCCATGAAATCGGCGGGGTCAAAGCCGCGGACCACGCCGGCCGCCGGCAACCCGAAGTTGACTGCGTCGAAACTGTCGATCGGTCCGAGGGCCGAACGCCCATTCAAGAGTGCCCGCCAGAAGTCAGCCCCGGTTCCGACTGCGCTGACGCAGCCGATCCCGGTCACTGCGACCCTTCTGGTGGTCACGGCGCCGTATCAGCGGTCTGAAAGCGCTTGACGATCACGACCGAGTGCATCCCGGAGAAGCTGGCCGCGTCCTTCAGCACGGCGTCGACCTGGACGTGGCGCCCCTGGTTGGGAACGTAGTCGAGATCGCAGTCGGCGGCGGGCTTCCGATGGTTGATCGTCGGCGGGATGTAGTTGTTCTGGATCGCGAGCACGGCGGCTGTGAGCTCGATCGTGCTGGCGGCGCCCAGCGGGTGGCCCAGCATCGACTTCATCGAGCTCACCGGTATCGAAGCCGCCGAATCACCGAACGAGCGGTGGAACGCGCTGGTCTCGTTGCGATCGTTCTGCCGGGTAGAGCTGCCGTGCGCGCAGACGTAGTCCAGGTCAGCGGGAACCAGGTCGGCGCCGGCCAGGGCGAGATCGATCGCCCGCGAGAGGTCAAGGCCGTCCGGGGGCAGTCCGGTCATGTGGAACGCGTTGCTGGTGCTGGCAAAGCTGGCGATCTCGGCCAGGATGGTCGCGCCGCGCTGGATCGCGTGCTCGAGCTCCTCGACCACCATCACGCCGGCTCCCTCGGCCAGGATGAACCCGTCCCTTTCGTCCGAGTAGGGTGCCGATGCCTTGCCGACCATGTCCCTCCCCTTTGGAGTCAGGGCATGAATGACGTCGAAGGAGGCAGCGGCGATCGGTACCAGAGGAGCGTCGGATGCCCCTGCGATCATCACGTCAGCATCGCCCGCGACGATCGTCTCCCAGGCGTTGCCGACGCAGTCCATCCCGGCGGCACATCCAGTCACGGTGCTGAGACAGGGTCCGCGGAAGCTGTGTAGGGCCGCGAACTCGACCGCCAGTGTGCTCGGGCACATGTACTGGTAGAGGTGAGCTGGCGGCTGCCTGGGATCGACCGGCCGGCGACCCTGGTCGGTCACCGCCAGAAAGCCCTGCTCCATGCTGCCCGCGCCGGCGATCGCCGTGCCGAGGTTGACCCCGACCCGGTCGGGGTCAAAGGGAAAGTCGAGTAGCTTCGACTGGCCGAGCGCCTCCTCGGCCGCGGCGAGGCCGAACCACGCATAGCGGTCGTTGCGCTCGACGAAGTCGGCCGGAAGACCAGCTTGGAGCGGATCGAAGCCGGTCACCGGCCCGTAGATCGAGCTCCGCAGCCCAAAGCGGTCCAGCTCAGGCAGCAGGCGCTCAAAGCTGACGGCTTCGAGCATCGCGTCCCAGAGGGCATCGACGCCCTGCCCGGCCGGCGAAACGACGCCCATGCCGGTTATGACCGCCCGCCTGCCGCCGGGGCGACGCGACCTGGAGCTCACAATCTTGTCAGCCGGTATGCGTATCGCGGTGTCCCGCCTGGGGATCGGGCGCCGGCGGCGCGCTGGCGAATACGGCCACCAGCGGCTCCGCGCCCACGACGCTCACCGCGTGCGGGACGCCCTTGGGGAGGAACGCGCACCTGCCGCCCTGGAGCCGGTACTCGGTCCCCCCCGCCCGGAGGATGCCCTGGCCGCTGAGGACGAAGAGGCTTTCCTCACCGTAGTCGTGGACGTGCTCCGCGACTTCCTCGCCTGGCCGTAGGACCAGGTGGCCGAAGATGTGGTGCCGAGAACCCGTCGCCGACGGGGTGCTAAGGAACCGCATCTGGCCCCCACGCTTGGTGACCACCGGCAGGCTTTCGAGCTCGATCAGGACCGGACCGCCGCCCACGTGGCCCAATATCGTACAACGCCTCGCTCGCCCTGAAGGTCAGGGATCGAAGCTGTAGATCTCGCGCGCAAAGGCGTCCGTGGGGGAGCGCCAGGTGGCTGGGTTGTAGGGCTGGATGTAGGGCTCGAGCGCCCGGCTGACCTCCTGGAAGAGCGGGTGCCCTCGGAGGTCGCCCACCCCTCCTCTGAGGTCGCCGTCGGACTCGATCAGGTGCGCGTAGAGGTCTTCCAGCACGAACAGGCTGCGATGCCTGACCCCGGCCAGGGAGGGCAGCTCGGTGGCGTCTGACCGCGCGAAGATCTCGGCCACCTTCTTCTCGCTGCCAGGCAGGATTCGAGCGACGATGAGGCTCCGTCTGGTCATCGAGTCTCTCTCGTCTCGACCAGCCCTTCGAACGCCGCCGCGACCTCGAACACGGACATCGAGGCCGAAGCGCGCAGCTGGCGAAGCGGCGCGGTGGCGGCGTCCTGCTCGGGGCTTCGCTCGAAGGCTCGGAAGTCCTGGAGCGATCGCCAGTCGGTGGAGACGACGAAGCGATCCGGATCGTTCGGATCCCGGAGCAGAGCCTGCCGCAGATTGCCGGGAGCAGCCGCCGCGAGCCGTGCCACCCCTCTCCAGGTCTCCACGAACGCGCTCTCCTGGCCAGCCCGGACACGCATCTCCAGCAGCGCCCGCACCACCGGCCATAATCTCCCCCAGCCCGTGGTTCGGCGTCAAGGATTGACGCGTCCGATTTCGTCCAGGAGGTTGGCGAGATGATCGTAGTCAAGACCTGCGCTACTACCGACGTTTCGCTCGCGGACGTGGATTAGAAGCGTGCCGGCCCCGGCGAACGACAGCCTGGATCTCGGTCTGGCGGGGAAAAAGGCGGTGGTGACGGGAGCGTCTCGCGGGATCGGCCGCGCGGTCGGGCTGGCGCTCGTTCACCAGGGCGTTGCCGTGGCCTTCTGCCATCGGGGCGGGACCGACGCGTCGAAGACCCTGGAGGCGGAGATCAGGACGAGCCCACAAAACAGCTACCTGGTGGAGGCCGATGTGACCGACGAAAGGTCGGTGGCAGATCTTGCGAAGACCGTCCAGGAGCGCTTTGGGGCGATCGACTTCCTGGTCAACAACGCCGGCGTCGTCAGCCACCACAACCTGGCCGATCTCGATCTCGCCGAGTGGCGGAGGGTGATCGACACCAACCTGACAGGTGCTTACCTGGTGACCCGGGCCATGCTGCCCTACCTGCGCGCGGGCGGCTCAGTGGTGAACATCGGATCCGCGGTCGCGCTGGTCGGGCAGCCGGGCCTGGCCCACTACACGGCCTCGAAGGCGGGCCTGCTTGGACTCAGCCGTACTCTGGCCAGAGAGCTCGGCGGCCGTGGAATCCGGGTCAACTCGGTCGCGCCTGGGATCGTCGAGACCGATCAGGCAGCCGAGATGCCCGCTGACCGACGCGCCTACTATCTCAACCGCATACCTTTGGGCCGGCTGGCTACGCCCGAGGACATCGCGGGTGTCTGCCTCTTCCTGGTGTCGTCGCTCGCCTCCTACGTGAACGGTTCGACCCAGGTCGTCGACGGGGGGATCTGAATCCCATGGTGCGGGTGCTTGTGTTCGCGACCGTCAAGCCAGAGAACGGCGAGGCGTTCGAGGCCGCTTTCGCGGAGGTCAGCGCCAGGGTGCGAGGCACGCCCGGACACGTGACCGATGAGCTGCTCCGGGACCCAGGGCGCCCCGGGAACTACATCCTGCTCAGCCAGTGGATGAGCAAGGATGCCTTCCTGGCCTGGGAGATGGACCCGATCCATCGCGCGACCACGACTCCGATGCGTCCGTACTGGGTGACCGTGGAGCGGCGGATCTTCGAGGTTGCGGTGGCCATCGCCAGTCCCTGATTCGCCCGCTCGCGTATCTCCGCGGCTTACGCCGGGCGCCGGAACGCCCCCGATTCCAGCTTTTCCTTGATGATCCGCATCTGCTCGGGCGAGTTGGTGTTGATCCGCCGTGCCATCTGCTCGTCGGTAACCGGAGCCGTGGGCTTCATCTGGAAGTCCTGCTCCCACCGCATGCGGGTCCCGCCTTCGACCGCCTCGTAAGACCAGTGGATCTTCATGTATTCGAATGGACCCGTCTCGACGCGTTCAGCGCTCACCTGATGGGTCGAGACTTCCAGCGTTCGCCGTGACACCCAGGACCAGACCTTGCCGTTCTCGTCGGGGTGCATCGTGAGCCGGAACAGCACCGAGCTCCCTTTCCGCTCGAGCACTTCTACCGTGGCGTATTCGGTGAACAGCGCCGGCCACTGCTCAAGTTCGTTGGTAACCCTCCAGACCAGTTCGAGGGGGGCGTTGATCACGACCTCGTTTTCGGTGTGGGCGGCCATCGCTTAGATCACCCCCCTTTACTGGCTGGCGGCCGGCTGCGGCCGCAGCACCAGGCTGCCGGCGGCCGCCAACATGAGCACCACCACCAGCGTCACCAGCGCCGGCCGCATCGCGTCGACGAAGCTGGAATTTACGCCCTCGCCCTGAAGCCCCGCGCCGAGGCGAAGCTCGAGGATGGCACCGACGACCGCGGCGCCGAGCACGCTCCCGACCTGCCGCGTCGTGTTCAGGACGCCAGACGCCACCCCGGACATCTGCGGCTCGATGTGCGCCATGGCCATCGCGGTCAGGGGGGCGAACGTCATCCCCATGCCGAGACCGGCCAGCAGCAGGGCCGGGATCAGCCCCGACACCGACGAGCTCGGGCCGGCGAAGAGCGCCGCCAGAAGAATGCCCAGCGCGAAGACCAGGCTGCCGATACCCACCAGCAGGCGACCCGGCACCCGCTCCACCAGGTGCCCGGCTATGGGCGCCGTGACCATCGCCGCCAGCGGCAGCGGCGTCAGGACCAATCCCGTGGTCAAGGGAGTGGCGTGGAGGACGCCCTGGAGGTAGAGGGGGTACATGAAGAAGAATCCCACCAGGGCGAACGCGACCGCGGCCCCGATCGCGTTCATCAGGCTGAAGGTGCGGTCGAGGAAGAGCACGGTTGGGATCAGCGGCTGCCGGTGGCGGCGCTCCCAGAGCACGAAGGCGCCCAGCAGAAGGACTCCGGCGACCGACACTTCCCAGACTGTGACGGGACCCAGGAACCGGCCCCACTGGTAGCGATTGCCTTCGTCCAGCCCGAAGACGAGCGCCACCAGAGCGCCCGACAGCGCGGTTACCCCAACCACGTCCACCGCGTGGTCGCGGCTCGGCCTCAGGTTGGGGACGAGGAGAAGAGCGGCGATCACGACCGCGAAACCGAGCGGCACGTTCACAAGGAAGATCCAACGCCAGCTGAGTGCGTGCACGATCAGGCCGCCCAGGAGGGGACCCGCGGCAGCGGCCAAGCCGGCACAGGCCCCCCAGATTCCCACTGCCAGCCCCGCCTTCTCATGGGGGAAGACCTCGCTGAGCAGGGCCAGCGTCTGCGGCGTGAGGGCGGCCGCGCCGAGTCCCTGGACCGCGCGTGCCGCCAGCAGCTGTCCCGACGACTGGGAAAGGCCGCAGGCGATCGAGGCGCCTGTGAAGAGGAGGACGCCGATGATGAAGAGGGTCCGCTGGCCGTAGATCTCCCCCAAGCGGCCGGCCGGGATGAGGAACACCGCCAGGACCAGCGTGTAAGCATTGATCACCCAGAGGACCTGGTCGAGCGAGGCCGAAAGCGCTCGCATGATGGTCGGGATGGCCACGTTCACGATCGTGGTGTCGATCAGGATCATGAAGAAGCCGGCCACCAGCACCGGGAGGACCAACCAGGGGTTGCGGGCGCTCCCGGTGGCGCGCGTCACGCGGCCTTGGTGATGGAGCCGAGGCGAGTGGTGGAAGGCGAGCGCGTGCTCCCCGATGTGGTGGAGGCTTCGGTGCAGGAAAGAGCCGCCCAGGGGCCGGTGCCTGGTGGCGCCTACGGTCACGCTTCGAATCGAAGCTCGTAGGGCCCGATCGAGATGCCGGAACCGGGGACGACCTGAACCGTGTGCCCGGGCTCCAGCCGAACCCATTCCTGCACCCCCACCGGCCGGATGAAGGTTCCGTTGGCCGACTTGCGATCGGTCAGGAGAACGCTCCACTGCGAGATCCGAATGTCGCAGTGGATCCGGGAGACGCCGGACTCGTCGGACGGCACCACCAGGGGCGCGTAAACGCCGGCGGCAACCTCGGGCGCCTGCTCGGGCTTGCGGCCGATGACGTAGTCGCGGTCGACGACGAAGCTGGCACCATCCTTCGCGACCAGCCGTCCGAGGGGGGGTCGCGGCCCCTTGCTGACCGTATCGAGGAGCGGCCCGCCGCAAACCCGGCAGGCCGGGGCGAGCGGGTCGTTGAGATGGCCGCTGGCACACTCGCGGCCCTCGATCATGACCGCCTCGCCGGCCGGGGCCGCCGGCAAGCCGGCCACCACCGACGTGCGGACGTACTTGTCGGAGCCGGGGGCCTTCGCGATTCCGGCCTCGGCCTCGCTCAGCGCCGACTTCGGCCGCGGCATCATCACCGTCTGGTCCGGAGCCTCCCGGACAGCCGGTGCCGCGGCTCGGTCGAGCAGCTCTAGACCCCCGCCGCTGACCACCCCCTGGAGCAGGTCCCCCAGAGGCTGGCTCCCGGCCCGAAGCTCCTTTTCGGCGACCGTCAGCGCCCGCAGCTTGCCGCGCAGGTTCTCTTCCAACCAGCCCTGCTGGTCGGTCGAGTCGAACTCCAGCCGAGAGCCCTCCATCTGGATGGAGACCGTCATCGCGCCCGAGAGGAAGCTGACAACCGATTCACCTTGATCGACCAGAGCGAAGAAGGCGAGAGCGGGGTGCGCCCGGTCACGGCCGATCGCGCGCAGCCGCTCGGCCGCCGTCTCGTAAGACCGGCAAGCCTCCACCACGCCGGCCGCGGCCGGACTCGTGCTGTCAGCCGGGATCAGAAGCACAGTCCGGTGGAATCGAGCCACCAGCCCCGGGCCCGGGTGCACCGCCAACCTCAGGTCGTCGAGCCCCACCGCAGCCTCCGATGTTCGCACGATTTCGCGCAGAGGTGGCCTAGACCGGCTTGAGGGTGAAGGCCACCCTGGTGTAGCCGCCGATCACGATGTGGTCAGCGGGCCGGAGCACGGTGCCGGCCGGCCGGGCGGCGATCCGGGCTCCGTTGACATAGACCCCGTTGGCGCTCCCGAGGTCGGTCAGGATGTACTGACCGTTGACGTAGTCGATCCGCGCGTGCCAGCGGGAGACGGAAACGCTCGGCAATCGGACCTCGTTGGCCTCCGCCCGGCCGAAGCGGGTGCTGCGATCCTGGGAGAGGGGGATGACCGGAACGCCGTCCCAGGTGCCGGAGACGAGCAGCTCCGCCTTGCCGATCGAGGGCATCGCTGCGGGTGAGGCGGGCAGGCCGGGCAGCGCGGTCAGAGTGAGGGTCCGCTCGCCGGTGGCACCGGCCAGAGCCGGCACCGGCTGGAAGCTGGGCGGGACGGCCGCGGGGGTGGCGACCGCCCCCACCGGGGCGGCGGCAGCCTCCGTGTAGTTCTCGAGCTCGCGGGCTCCTTCCTCGGAGATCTCCGGGACGAACCGCTTCAGCCAGGCGGGCATCCACCAGTTGCCGGCGCCGAGCAGTCGCATGGTCGCCGGAACCATGACCACCCGCACGACGGTCGAATCGAGCAGCACGCCCAGGGCCAGCCCCAGCCCGATCTCCTTCAGGACCACGGTGCTGCTGACCACGAAGGATCCGAACGTGAAGACCAGGATCAGCCCGGCGGCCGTGATGATGCCCGCCGTGTGCTGCAGACCGGCGGCCACCGCCTCCTCGTTATGGCCGAAGTTCTGGAAGTACTCCTTGACGCGGGAGAGCATGAAAACCTCGTAGTCGGTCGAGAGCGCAAAGAGCATCACGTACAGGATTCCGGGGGTGATGATCGTCACGTAGTCGGTCGAGGTGAACCCGAGCAGGCGGCTGAGGAATCCGTGCTGGAAGATGATCGAGAGGATCCCGAAGGTGGCGCCGATCGAGATCAAGTTCATGAGTACCGCCTTGACCGGCAAGGCCAGCGACTGGAAGAACATCATCAGGATCAGGAAGATGACCAGGGCCACGACTCCGGCTACCGCCGGAAAGCGTCCGAAGAGGCTCGACTCGTAGTCGGCTACCGTGGCCGTCTGGCCGCCGACGTAGACGGTGAACCGGTTCAGGTTTGGGATGTGCGGAGCGATGGTGCCCCGGATGTCCTGGACCAGCGCCGCCGTCCGCTGGTCGTTGTCGGCGTACTTCGAGATGACCGAGATGACAGTCGTGTCGTCGTTCCGATCCAGGTTCACGAAGGGCGCCACGGCCGCCTTGCCGGGTCCCAGGGCATCGGGTTTCAACGCTGCGAACTGGCTGTCCGGCAGGGCTTCCAGAACCGTTGACACCGAGCCGACGCTGGACACCCGCGGGTCCTCGGCGACGTTTCTGGTCAGGTCCCGCACCGCCTGCAGCAGCTCGGGAGTCCAGACGCTGTCCCGCCCTGAATTCCTGACCACGATGTAGACGGGTGAGAGCTGGCCGGGGGAGAAGGCTTGCTGAACGACGCTGACGCCGTCATGGGTTTCCGTGCCCGGCGGCGGCTCGGGCGAGCCGAAGGCGATCGTGGCCAGCGGCGAGGCCAGGCCCAGAAGGATGACCAGGCAGGCCCCCAGCCAGATCAACGGGCGCCGCATGATGAAGTAGCTGAATCGATACCAGGTGCCGACCTCACCCTTCCTGGGCTCCCGCGGCTTCGGGATCAGACGGCCCCATTCGAGACGGTGCTTGAGTAGCGCCAGCAGGGCTGGAAGCAGCGTCATGGCGATGATGATCGAGAGCAGAGCGACCAGCAGCACGGCCAGGCTAATCGAGCGCACGATCATGATCGGAGCCAGGACTGCGGTGATGGCGCCCATCGCCAGGATGACCGTCACCGCCGAATAGACGATCGAGCGGCCGGCAGTCGCCATGGTGATGGCGAGCGCACGCTCTGGCGGCTGGCCGATCGCGAGCTCCTCACGGTAACGGGTGATGACGATCAGGCAGTAGTCGATGCTCAGGCCCAAGCCGAGCAGAGATCCGATGTTGAGCGCGAAAACCGACACGTCGGTCAGCAACCCCAGGATGCCGACCAGCGAGGTGGTCAGCGCGATGCTGAGCACGCCGAGGAGGAGAGGCACCGCGGCGGCGACGGCGGTCCGAAAGACGAGCAGCAGCATGATGAGGATGACCGGAAGGGTCACGAACTCCGCTCGGTGGAGGTCCTCTCGGGCCGCCGCCTGCCCGTCGTACGCCGCGGCAGGACTGCCGACCACGTAGGCGTCGAGTCCGATCCCCTTCAGCTTCTCGCGGATCTCGGGCACCTTCTTCTGAACCGCGGCCTCGTCGCCCTCGATTGCCATCGGCGCGATCGTGGTGTGGCGGTCGGAGCTGACCAGGGTGTCCCCTTTGGAGGCGTAGAAGGTGGTCACCCTGGTGACGCCGGTGATCGATTTGATATCGGAGACCGACTTTGTGACCGCGTCTCTGAAGGAGGCGTCGTCGACTGTCAGGGAGCTCGAGTGGAAGACAACTGCCAGCGTGTGCTGGCTGCCCAGGTCGAACTCGTCGGCGAGAACCGTGTCGGCCTGCTGGGACGCCGTGCCCTCGATCGAGATGCCACCGCCCTTCAGGTGATCGGCGGCGGTGGCGGCGAAGCGGGGCCCGGTGGTTAGCAGAAGCACCACCCAGAAGGCCGGGACCAACCAGCGGTAGCGGTACATCGCCCCCGCCAAGGCAGCGAACGGATCCCTCATCCTGGCCTCACTTGCCCGCTAGGTGTCATGGCCCGCGCGCCGGTCATGAAGAGCCCTCCCGGCGACCAGGAGGGCTCTAGTGAAAGAGTCGAGGTCGGTCTAGTGGTGAGTCGCCGAGTGGCCCTTCTCACGGTGCCAGTCGAGCACCAGGCGCGATGCGGGCCGGCCCGCGTGATCCGTCGGGTGGTGGCCAGTGATCTTCTGGATCATGTCGGAAACCCACTTGACTTGCTCGTGGTCGTCAGAGGCGACGTTCCGGAAGGCAGCCTGGAGATCGTCGGCTTCCATGTAGACGATGGAGATCCGCGGCTCGTCCTGGTGCCAGACCTTGATCCGGTCGAAGCCGTGCTGCAGCCGGCGCTTGTGGACTTCATCACCACGCTCACCGGTGAGCGCTTGGACCAGTTCCTTGGAATGATCTTCCGAGCCTTCTCGGCGCGGAATCGCAAACGCAATCGAAGCCATGTTCCCAACTCCTTCCAAAAACCTGGCCGAGCCAGGCATCCACCACCAAGCCCCCTGAAACGAGCGGTGCCAATGTCGCGTATCGGCTGGCGACTGTCAATCCAGCGATCGGTGCTATCCTCGCTCGCGCCGCGCGTTCGGGCGCGAGGGGAGGGTGGGCATGATCCACATTCACGCCGAAGTTGACATCGACCGGCCTGTCGAAGAGGTCTTCGCCTACTTCCAGGACCCCGACAACCGCCTGCAGTGGCAGACCTGGCTGGTCCAGCATGAACATGAGCCTCTCGACATCGGAGCCAACGTAAGCGAGGTGCGGAACGTCCTCGGCAAGCGAGTCGAGCTGAGGGGCGAGATCGTCGAATTCGAGAAGGACCGGCTGATCGGGTTCCGCGGACGGGGTCCGCTCGTGAACTCGGTCGGCTACCAACAGCGCTTCGAGAGGCTGGGAGCCGCCCGAACCCGTGTCTTCGCCGAAGTCAGCTTCGAGCCAAATCAATCACTCGCCGTCGCCCGCCAGCTCATCGAGAGCATCGTGACTCGCGAGGTGGAGAATTCCATGCAGCACCTCAAGGACATCCTCGAACACCAGGATCAGGCCAGTCACCTTCACGCCGCGCTGCCCCGCCACCACCATCACGCCGCTCCGATGGTTCCCGGAGGAGCGGCTGACCACCGGAGCAAATGACTTAACGGGCTAGCGGTGGTCGTGCTTGGGCAGGACCGAATGCGCGGCGTGGAAGTCCTCGTGGATCTCCAGCAGGTCCTTCAGGTGCTCCAGGTTGGTGCGCAGGTCGCGCTGGACCATCTTCTCGAAGGTCCCCTTGGCCAGCCCCAGCGCGCCCCGCGTGTCCACCGTCACCGCCAGACTCACCCTCGTGCCCTCGGGGGTGGCCTCGAAGGTCCAGTGCCGCTCGAAGTCCGAGTGCTCGGCCTAGCTCTTGTAGCGGAGCCGGGCGTTGGGCTCGTGGTCGACGATCTCCATCACGTGCTCCACCCGCCGCCCGAACCATTTGTAAGTCTCCTTCAGGGTCCCTTCAGCGCGCGTGCCTGAGTGCTCGACCCGGATCAGCCCGGGCTGCCACTCCAGCAGCTTGGTGGGGTCGGAGACGTAGTCGAAGACCTGCTCCAGCGGTCGCTCGATGATGACGGTGTGGCTGACCTTGATCATCTGGCCTTGGCGGCCTCCTTCTTCGGATGGGCCCGGCGGTGCTCGTGGGGCGGCAGCAGAGCGATGGCCAGGTGGATGTCCTGGTGGGCCTCGAGCATGTCCTTCAGGTGCTCCAGGGAGCTCTGGATCTCGCGCTCCACGATCCGCTGCAGGGCGGGCTGGGCGAGACCGAAGATCCGGCCGCCCTCGTATTCGGCTTCAACGTCGATCCGCGTTCCCTCACCCTCGCGTTCGAAGCGGTTGTGGTAGACGACCGACTTCACGACCGGGCCCGCGCCCTTGAAGGACCAGCCCCGGTCCCGCTCATAGGCGGTGATCACCCCCTTGATTTCCAGGCGGCGCCCGAGGAGGTTGCGGACCTCGGTCAGCTTCGCCCCCACGCGCAGCGGCTCGTGCACGTGGCTCACGAGGCCGGGTTGCCAGTGGAAGCGGTTCTCCTGGTCCTCCATGTAGCGGAAGACGTCGGCCAGCGGTCGCTCCACGTGTACGGAGGCCTTGGCGGTCAGCATCGCTCCCTCCCCATCAACGCCCGGTTTGCCGTGGCGCCGGCGCCCGGGCGAAGACTAGCACCGCCCGGCGCTGCACCCACCTCCAAAACCCCCCACCCAAGGGGGTGTGGCGCGCCAGACTACGGCGGCGCCGAGACCCCGTCAACCCAGCCCGTTAAGGCCGGGCGCTACTCCTTGCCGGCCGAGGCCGCCCCCGAGCCGGCCGGCTCCTTCGCCCGCCTGGGCTTGAAGGAGAACGGTCCGCCTTCGTTCTCGGGGTCCACGTCGACGATCACGGTGTCGCCGCGCTTGATCTGAGCCCGCAGCAGGTGCTCGGACAGCTGGTCCTCGATCCGGGAGGTGATCACCCTCCGCACCGGCCGGGCGCCGTAGATCCGGTCGTACCCTTCCTTGGCCAGCACGTCCTTGGCCGCCTCGGTGACCTCGATCGTGATCTCCTGCTCGGACAGGTGCTTCTGGAGCTTGGCCAGGTGTAGGTCCACGATCTGCCGGATCTGGTCGGTGGTCAGGGCCTTGAAGGTCACGACCGCGTCCACGCGGTTCAGGAACTCGGGCCGGAACATCCGCTTCAGCTCCTGGTCGATCTTCTCCTTCATGTTCTTGTAGCGCTGCTCGACCTCGTCCTTCTCGTCCACTACGGAGGGCTGGAAGCCGAGCGAGGTCTGCGCCTGGTTGACGTCGCGGACGCCCAGGTTGGAGGTCATGATGATGATGCAGTTGGCGAAGTTGACGACCTTGCCCTTGGCGTCCGACAGCCGCCCGTCCTCGAGGATCTGCAGCAGCATGTTGAAGACCTCCGGATGCGCCTTCTCGATCTCGTCGAAGAGAATCACGGAGTAGGGCCGCCGCCTCACCGCCTCGGTCAGCTGCCCACCCTCGTCGTAGCCCACGTATCCGGGCGGAGAGCCGACCAGCCGAGCCGTCGTGTGCCGCTCCATGAACTCCGACATGTCGAGCTTGATCAGCGCGTCCTCGGAGTCGAACAGGAAGTCCGCCAGCGAGCGCGCCAGCTCCGTCTTCCCGATGCCGGTCGGGCCCAGGAAGATGAAGGAGCCGATCGGCCGCCGGGGGTCCTTAAGCCCGGCGCGCGCCCTGCGCACCGCCTGCGAGACGGTGGCGATGGCGTCGTCCTGGCCGACCATCCGCCGGTGGATCTCGTCCTCCATGCGGAGCAGGCGGGCTGTCTCCTCCTCCACCAGCCGCGACACCGGCACCCCCGTCCAGGCGGAGACGATCTGGGCGATGTCCTCCTCGCTGACCTCGGGCACCGTCTCGCCCAGCTTGTCGCGCCACTGCGACTCCTTCTGGGCGTACTTCTCCTTGAGCTTCTTCTCTTTGTCGCGGACGTTGGCCGCCGCCTCGTAGTCCTGCTTGCCGATCGCCTCCTCCTTCTCGGTCGAGAGGCGCTTGATGTCCTTCTGGAGGTCCTTCAGGTCCTCCGGCGTGGTGGTCAGCTTCATCCGCACGCGCGCGGACGCCTCGTCGATGAGGTCGATCGCCTTGTCGGGCAGCGCTCGGTCGGAGACGTAGCGGTCCGAGAGCACTGCCGCCGCGTGCACCGCGGTGTCCGTGATGGTGACGCGGTGGTGCTTCTCGTAGAGCGACTTGATGCCGTGGAGGATCTCAATCGTCTCCGCCACCGTCGGCTGGTCCACGAACACCGGCTGGAAGCGGCGCTCCAGGGCGGCGTCCTTCTCGATGTACTTGCGGTACTCGTTGAGCGTGGTCGCCCCGATGCACTGGATCTCGCCCCGCGCCAGCGCCGGCTTGAGGATGTTGGCGGCGTCGATGGCGCCCTCGGCGGCTCCCGCCCCGACCAGCGTGTGCAGCTCGTCGATGAACAGGACCACCTCGCGGCTGGAGCGGATCTCGTCCAGGATCTTCTTCAGGCGCTCCTCGAACTCCCCGCGGTACTTGGTGCCGGCGACCAGGGCGCCCATGTCCAGGGTCAGCACGCGCTTGTTCATCAGCGACTCGGGCACGTTGCCGAGCGTGATCTGCTGGGCCAGGCCCTCGGCGATGGCGGTCTTGCCGACCCCCGGCTCGCCGATCAGGGCCGGGTTGTTCTTCGTGCGCCGGCTCAGGATCTGGATCACGCGCTCGATCTCCATCTCGCGCCCGATCACGGGGTCGAGCTGGTTCTTGCGGGCGAGCTCGGTCAGGTCGCGGCCGAACTGGTCCAGCAGCGGCGTCTTGGAGGGCTTCTTGGGCGTCGGCTCCGCCTCCTCGATGGAGGAGTCGTGGAGGAGCCGCTCGATCTCCGCCCGGACCTTGTCCAGGGTCGCGCCCAGGTCCTCCAGGACGTGGGCCGCGATGCCCTCGCCTTCGATCAGCAGGCCGAGCAGGAGGTGTTCGGTGCCGACGTAGTTGTGGCCCATCCGCCTCGCCTCTTCGAAGGAGATCTCGATAACCTTCTTCACGCGCGAGGTGGGGATGATCTGCTGGATGATGATGCGCTCGTTGCGGCCGAGCACCGACTCGATGGTCTGGCGGACCTTGCCGATCTCCACGCCAAGGTTGTTCAGGACCTTGGCGGCCAGACCCTCGCCCTCACGCAGCAGCCCGAGCAGGAGGTGCTCCGTCCCTATGTAGCTGTGGTGTGACCTTTCTGCTTCTTCCTGGGCGAGCGTCAGGACCTTCTTGGCTCGCTCAGTGAACCTCTCGAACGGATACATCGCGCCGATGGTTCTACTTCCTCCAGTCTTGAGTTCTTCTAGATCTTTGGGCTAGGTGGGGGGCCAGCACCTCCTTGACCGCTTTTCCGGCCCTCCTTCCGGAGGCACCTTCGCCACCTACTATAACGCTCGACCCTGGCGACCCATTTCGCTTACGCGTGATCGCGTGACGGCCCGCCTGGCGGCCATGGGCGACGCCCTGCCGGCCGTCCTGCTGGCGGTCCTGCCCATTCTCTTCATCCCGGGGCTGAGCGACCTCTTCATCCTGCCTCGGGCCGGGCTGGTCGTGACCGGCGCAGCCCTGGCCGCCGGCTGCGCCCTGGTCTGCGGAGCCCGGAACAGCCTGGGGCCGCTGCGGTGGCCGGCGGTCGGGGTCGCGCTGGCGGCGCTGGCCGCCTTCGCGTTTTCCGCCTCCTGGCCCCTGTCTCTGATGGGGGCCTACACGCGGTACGAGTCGCTGCCGGTCCGGCTCGCCTACCTGGGGCTCTTTGGCGGCGCGGCCTGGCTGGTCGTCCGGCCCGCCTGGCGCCGGACGGCGGCCTCCGCCTTCATCGCAGCCGTCAGCCTGGCCGGGCTGGAAGCCGGCTGGCAGCAGCTCTCCGGCTTCAGCGGGCGGCCGGACGGAAACCTGGGCAACGCCGGCCTGCTCGGCGCCCTTTGCGCCATGGCCCTGGTGCTGGCCGCGGGCCGCGTCCGCTCGGGAACCGGCTGGCTGTGGGGGCTGGCCGGCCTGCCGCTGAGTCTGGGACTGGCTCTCTCGACCTCGCGCAGCGCCTGGCTGGGAGCGCTGGCCGGGCTGGGCGCCCTGCTCGCCCTGCGCCTGCGCGGGCTCTGGGCGGCGGCTGCCTCGGCGGCGCTGCCCCTGGTCCTGGCGGCGGCCTTCCTGGGACTCCTGCTGACGCCGCTGCGCCAGCTGAACGCAGATCCCGGGCCAACCCGCCTCTTCCTCTGGCCGGATGCCCTCCGCCTGGTGGCGACCCGGCCGCTGGCCGGCTTCGGCGAGGACACCCTGGGGCTGGTCTTCGGTCGCTTCCTCTCCGGCGACTACTCGCCGGGCGTGATCTTCGACCGCGCCCACTCGGCGCCGCTCGACCTGGCGGCGGCCCAGGGCCTGCTGGGCCTGCTGGCCGCGGCCTGGTTCTGGTCGGTGTGGTGGGTCGGGGTCTGGCGCCAGCGGGCGGTCGAAGAGGTGGCTGCCCTGGGAGGAGCCTGGATCGCCTGCGCGGTCTGGGCCCTGCTCAACTTCGACTGGGCGCCGGTGACGGGTCCCCTCTGGCTGCTGGCCGGGCTGGCCTGGTCGGCGGTTAGGGCCGGCGCTGCCGGGGCGCCCGCGCCGGCTTTGTCGCCCGGCCTGTCCTGGCGGCCGCTGGCGGCCGCCGGGCTGGTCCTGGTGGGGTCGGCGGCCGGCGTCCTGCCGCTGGCCGCCGACACCCTCTACTACTCGGGCCGGCCGGCGGCGGCGGCGCTGGTGGACCCTCTA
>DATGVT010000176.1:0-6187 GCA_035300005.1 Candidatus Acidiferrales bacterium | reverse complement strand
CCCAGCCTGCGGAAGCGGCCCCTGGCCTGGCAGCGGGAGCTGGCCGGCGCCGGCAGCCAGGCGTCGGCAGCCCTGGAAGCCGCGCTCAATACGGTCCCCCTCCACGAGGGCCACACGGTCCGGGCGCTGGCGGCCGTCCTGCCGGACGAGGCCACCATCTTCGCGGGCTCCAGCCTGCCGATTCGCGACGTGGACGTGTTCTGGCCAGCCGCGGCCCCCGGCCATCGCTTCTACGGCAACCGCGGCGCCAGCGGGATCGACGGCCTGGTCTCGACCGGGCTGGGCGTGGCTGCCGCCGGCGCGGGACCGGCGGCCATCCTGCTGGGCGACCTCTCCCTCTACCACGACATGAACGGGCTCTGGTCGGTGCGGCGGCACCGGATCCCGGCCGTATTCGTGGTGCTGGACAACGGCGGCGGCGGCATCTTCGACTTCCTGCCTCCGGCCGAGCACGAGGACGTCTTCGAAGAGGTCTTCGCCACTCCGCTGGCGCTGCGCCTCGAGGATGTCGCCCGGCTCTACGGCCTCGACCACTGCCGGGTGCGGGAGGCGGCCGCGCTGCGGCCGGCGCTGAGCGCCGCGTTCCGGTCCGGGCGGCCGGGGCTGGTGGTGGCCGAATTCGACCGCCGGGAGTCGGTGCGCGGCCACCGCGCCTGCTGGCAGGCCGTCGCCGACGCCATCGGCGGCTAGCCGTGCGCCCGGCGGCGGCTGCGCTGGCCGCCCTGATCCTGGGCTGCGGCGTGCCCATCCCCGAGGCCACCGTGAGTCCACCGGCGTTCCGCGTCGGCCCGCCCAACGCTGCCAGCGTGGCGGCCGCCTTCAACGTGCCGCCCCGATATCCGGGCTACCCGTGGAGCCGGGACGGGAGACGGGTGCCGCTGGGCGAGCTCACCACCGCCGCCGGCCCGGATCACTGCGGGTGGCAGTCGGCGACGCTGCTCAGCCTCGGCTGGCCGCCGGGCACCGTCGCCCGCACGGCCCAGGAGGCCCGGCAGTACATACGGGACCCCGAAGGGGTGGTCAGCAGCGAGTCGAAGGCGGCGCTGGGCGTCGGCGTCCGGCTGCCCTCCGGCGCCCGTCCCAGCGGCTACCAGACCGGCACCATCAAGCTCTACCTGAGCCCGAGCGACCAGGACGACGCCGTCTACCTGGTGTCGCCCCAGACGGTCGAACGCTGGCCTCGTGCCCGAACCCTGCTTGCCTGTGCCTAGCCGGCCAGGGCCCCCAGCAGGGCGCGCAGCTTGAGCTCGGTCTCCTCCAGCTCCCGCGCGGGGTCGGAGCCGGGCATCACGCCGTTGCCGGCGTAGAGCCGGGCTCCGTCCTCCCAGAGGAGCCCGCAGCGCAGCGCGAGCGCGAACTCGCCGTCACCGCGAGAATCCGTCCAGCCGACGGCGCCCGCGTACCACCCGCGCTCCATCTGCTCCAGCTCGTCGATCAGGCGCAGGGCCGGCCGGCGGGGCCAACCGCCCACCGCCGGCGTGGGGTGGAGGGCGGCCGCCAGCTCGAGGACGCCGGCCGCCGGCTCTCGGAGGTCGGCGCTGATCGTGGTCGCCAGATGCTGGATGTTGGTGAAGCGGACCACCTCGGGCGCTCTCGGCGCCCGGACCCGGTGGCTGAGAGGGCGCAGGGCGCGGGCCACGAAATGCGAGACCAGCCGGTGCTCGGCCAGGTCCTTCGGGCTGTTCGTCAGCTCGGCGGCCAGCCTCTCGTCCGCTGCCTCGTCCGCGCCCCTCGCCACCGAGCCCGCCATCGGCTGGGAGGTGGCGAGGTTGCCTCGCCGGCGCACCAGCAGCTCGGGCGAGGCGCCCACGAACGCGGTCCCGTCGGCCCCCGTGACCAGGTAGGTGTAGCAAGCTGGGTAGGAGCTCCGCAGCGCTCGCGCCACTGCGGCGGCCGCCAGGACCCCGTCGCCCCGAGCCAGCAGCTCGCGGGCCAGCACGACCTTCTCCGCCTCCCCGGCTCGGAGGCGGCCCACAGCCGACTGCACGGCTGCGGTCCAGGACACCGGGTTCCGCACCGGCGCCAGCACCAGGCGGCGGGCCGTCGGGGCCCGGCTGGCTGTCGGTCCGATCTCGAGCAGGGTCTCGGCCTCGGGGACGGCCGAGATGGCGAAGGTCCGTCCCCGCACCCTGACCACCGCCAGGGCGGGCACCCGCAGGAGGAGGGCCGGAAAGCCGGCCCAGGGCTCGCCGGGTTCGCGCTCGGGTCGGAACGCGAAGCCGCCCACGGCGACCAGGCCAGTTCCGGGGAGGGCGGGGTCGCCGGCCAGCGTCCAGGTGGCGGCGAACCGCCGCCAGAGCGTGGCCGCCGCCCGCAGACGGTCGCGCCCGGCCTCCCGATCCAGCAGCCGGCCCTGGGCGTCCTCCAGGGCCACGCCGCCCGGGCAGGAGACGATGTCGTAGGCGCGGCCCAGCCCGGCCACCGAGACCGCGTCCGGCATCGGGCGCTCGACCAGGATGACCTCCTGTCCGGCGTCCCGGGCCGCCTCCACCAGGGTGACCAGGTCCGGCGTCCGCTCCAGCTCGCGGGTGACCGCGCGAGCGCTGGCCAGGACCTCAGCCACGGCGCCGCTCGATGTGCTCGCGGGCCGCGCGCAGCAGCGTGCGCTGGAAATGGTGCCGGACCACCGTGCCGCTGGCGTCGAGCAGGTCGTTGAAGAGCTCGAGCAGCATCCGCTCGGTCTCCTCCTGGCCGCGGCCGGCGGCCTGGATGCGCTCGCGGACGTGCTCGTCGAAGAGCTCGACCGCCCGCCGGGCCGTGCGCTCGGTGGCCGCCGAGTGCTCCCGGCCCAGCTCCAGCAGGGGACCCAGTGGGACGCCGGCCGCCAGCAGCTTCATGCCCGCCGCCAGCGCCTCCAGGTCAGCGGCCGGGTAGCGGTCGCCGTCCTCGCCTCCCAGCGGGACCAGCAGCCCCGCCTGCTCAGCCGCCTTCAACAGCGGCATCGCCACCCCGCTCCGGTCGGCCAGCTCCTCCAGGCTCAGCGTCTCCGGGGCGGAGGTGCTGGTGACGGCTGCCACCAGGGCTTCGTCGGAGGGCTCTAGCTCACCTTCCAGGAAGCGCCGGATCACGGTCAGGGTGAAACCCCGCTGCTGCAGGTCCTTGACGCGGCGCAGCCGCTCCAGGTGGCCCTCCCCGTACCAGGTCACCCGGCCCTGCCGGCGCGGGGGGGAGAGGAGACCCTTGCCCTGGTAGAAGCGGATGGTGTCCACCGCCACGCCCGCCGCCCGGCCCAACTGTTCGATCCGATACTCCACGAGTGATCACTCTAATGGACCTAGCAGGAGGCCGGGGAGGAGGGCCGGTCGCCCAGGATCACCTGGAGGTCGGCGGGCGCGCTGCTCCGCAGCACGGTCAGGCGCACTCCCTCGCCCGGGTTGTGCAGCTGCAGCAGCCCACCGAGGGTCTGGCCGTTGTTCAGGGTCCACGCCGTCCACGCGTTCGATCACGTCGCCATCCTTGAGGCCGGCCCTCTCGGCCGGCGTGCCCGCCGATGGCGTAGCCGATGCTGTTTCCGGTGCCGGCGGCCGTGTTGACGCCGATCACGTGGCCGGCGGCGTCAGCCAGCGGGCCGCCCGAGTTGCCCGGGTTGATCGGAGCGTCGGTCTGGAGGACGTCGGGCAGGGTCTCGGCCGCGCTGCCGCCGGCTCCGGCGCGGATCGTCCGGTGCAGCGCCGAGATCACTCCCACAGTGACGGAGCCCTGCTGGCCGTGAGGGCTGCCGATCGCGACCACGGGCTGCCCGACCTGCACCCTGGTCGAGTCGGCGAACTCCGCCCGGGGCAGCTTGGGGTCGGGGAGCTTCAGCATCGCCTGCTCGCATGGGTCGCGCTCGGGCTGGGCTCGGGCAGCCCGGTGGTGACGCTGCAGGCGGCCAGGAACAGGGCCGCGGTGGCCAGACCCGCCCGCAAGGAACACCGGCTTCGGGCGTCAGACCCGAAGTAAGGGATTAGCTTCCCTTCCTCTCTCCTCAACGGGGCCGGGGACCGCATGGCCTTCGGCCCCCATTATTTCTCTGCCCAACAGTCACCACCGGGTAGGCGGGGCGCTCAGCCCAGGGTGCTCCAGTAGTAGATGCGGTCCACCCAGCCGGGGTCTCGGGCCATCACGTTGGCGAACCGGACCACCGCCTCGACGTAGTCCCAGTCGTGGTTGTAGGCGAAGATCGCGTCCCCCATGTGTTTCGGGGCCCCGTTGCGAAGCAGCATCCGGGCCGCCGCCAGGATGGAGTCGTGCGGGTTCATGATGTCGCCGCCCTGCCCGTACTGGGCCCAGGTGCTGGGCAGGAACTGCATCGGCCCCAGCGCGCCGGCCGAGGAAGGGCCCAGCACGCGCCCGAAGTCGCTTTCGATGTAGTTGAGCGAGGCCAGGTAGCTCCAGTGGACTCCGTAGCGCTGCTGCGCCTCCCGGTAGTAGCCCATCAGGTTGGGGCTGGGCTCGGCCAGGTCGTAGTTCCAGCGGAAGCGGGCGTGGACCAGGTAGAACTCGTCGTAGCCGGCCAGCCGGTAGAGCGCGTGCAGCGCCTCCACCTCTTCCTTCAGGTTGGCCGCCAGCGCCGCCGGCAGCTGGGCGAGCACGGCCGGCTCCAGCTCCTCGTAGCTGGCCAGGTCGTAGACCGCCTTCTGCTCGTCGCGGGCGGCGCGCCGGTACTGCAGGTCGAGGGCGGCCAGCTGGAGCTGGAGCCGGACCCGGTCGAGGCCGCCCTCGGGGGCGGGCTGGGCGGATAGTTCCCGCCTGGCCTGCAGCGCCGCCGCCATCGCCTGCTCGTCGGCCAGGATCCGGGTGACGTAGCGCTGCGGGCTGGGAACCGCCTCCGGGTCGGCGCAGGCGAACACGTTGCTTCCACCCAGCAGCCCGACCAGCGCCAGCGCGGCGGCGAGGACTACCCTCACGCGACCCTCAGCGGTTAAGCCGAGCCCACCACGTGAGGCCGTTCGGGCTCGGCGATCGGCAGCCCTGGCACATGCGGGAACTCCTCCGGCCAGGGGTCGTCTTCGGCCGGGGCCCGCAGCCCAACCGAGTCGAGCAGCCCGCCCACCTCGTCGCCGACCAGCTCGCCCTGCGCGATCAACGCCTGGACGGCCTCGTCGATTGGGTCCTTGTTGACGTAGATGACGCGCCAGGAATCTATGAAGGCGGAGCCGAGCACCTGGGCGACCATGCGCCGGGAGACCGGGTTGCTGAGCACGGTGCCGACGATGGTGCCTTCGACCTGCAGGCCCTGGGTCACCTCGGCCCGCGAGATCAGCTGCTCGCCGATGGCGGCCGCTTTGCGCGACATCTCAGCGTCCAGCGGGTCGGGGCCCATGCCCCAGGTCCCGATCATGTGCGCAGCCAGGTTGGTGGCCTGGATCAGGTCCATGGAGACGCCGGACGAGTTCTCGCCGTAGAAGACGCGCTCGCTGGCGATGGCGCCCAGCGTGTGACGGAGCTCGCCCGCCATCTTGGACCGGAACTGCGTGAAGCGCTGCTCCTTGTCGATCGAGCGGTGATGGCCCAGGGAGCCGGACCGCATCCGGATCGAGAGCCGCACGGAGGTCTGCTCGGGCGAGTAGAAGCGGGCCGCGACGGCGTGGCCCAGCTCGTGGCGGGCGACGGCGATCTGGTCGACCTCCGAGTACTCGACCGGCTCGGCCAGGCCGGCCTCGATGTTCCCCATGGCCGCGCGCAGGTCCTTCCAGACGAAGCCCTGGCGCCCCTCCTCGAACGCGTACATCAGCGCCAGCGAGAGCGACTGCTCGATCATGGCCGGGGAGTAGCCCTCGGTGACCCGGGCGAACTCCTCCCGCCGCTCCGGCCGGTC
The DNA here is from genome assembly GCA_035300005.1 of Candidatus Acidiferrales bacterium. Taxonomy (GTDB): domain Bacteria; phylum Chloroflexota; class Dormibacteria; order Dormibacterales; family Dormibacteraceae; genus DATGVT01. Next base: position 387 of record DATGVT010000176.1, on the reverse strand, counting down.
GAGCTCGGGGTCGTGGTTCTTCTTGCCGAAGTAGAGGTCGGCGATGTCCTTGCGGTCCTCGCGGGTCGGCATCCGGAAGGTGATCGTCCGGCCGAAGCGGCCGGGACGCGTCACCGCCTCGTCCAGGACCGAGGGACGGTTTGTCGCTCCCATGAAGAAGAGGTTGTAGCGAGGCGGCGAGAGGGGCGGCACGCGGAACCTGACCCTGGTTCCGTTGAAGCGGATCTCGCGAGGGAGGAAGACGCCGTCCAGCGTGACGTTGACCATCCGCCTGAACAGCTTCTTGAAGAAGCCCGGGTTGTCCACGCCGTCCATCTGGGTGAGCAGCATGTTCAAGCCGAGCTGGGAGCCGCCCCCGAACATGCCGCCCATGCCGCCCATGCCCCC
>DATGVT010000175.1:0-1674 GCA_035300005.1 Candidatus Acidiferrales bacterium | reverse complement strand
TGGAGCGGGGCATCTTCGTGGCCGGCCCCTTCGACTGGCTGCCGGAGCGGGTGCCGATGACGCTGGAGGTGGCCTCCGGCTACCACTTCCGGGAGCGCGAGCGGCGGCTCCTGATGACCGGGCCGGGGGACCAGAGCGACTGGTCCCACTTCCGCGCCTGGCTGGAACGCCGCGCCCCGCGGGCCGCCGCGCCCCGGCCGGAGCGCCACTGGCTCGGCTACTACGAGATGACCTTCGACCAGCACCCGCTGGTGGGGGAGACCGCCCGCCGAGGCATCTGGGCCTCCTGCGGGTTCTCGGGCCACGGCGTCATGCACTCGCCCGCCGTGGCCGAGAGCCTGGCCGCCATGATCCTGGGCGAGACGCCGCCGGTCGACATCGGCGCGCTCAGCCCGCTGCGCACCGAGCCTCTGCACGACATGACCCAGCTCTAAATCGGCGGTGCCTGGACCCTTCGCGGAGCACGTGCTGGTGGTGCCGCGGCAGGAGATCTTTCCCGACGGCGCCTGGCACGGGTTCGTGGCCGACGGCCTGGAGCGGCACCAGGAGGTCATCCGGACCCGATCCTTCTTTATGAAGCGGGCAGAGGTGGAGGAGGACCCGACCTATCAGCAGATCATCCCTTACGTGGTGTTTCGCTACCGGGACCGCTACCTCCTGACCCGGCGGCTGAAGGCTTCCAGCGAGAAGCGGCTGCGGCAGCTCTATTCGCTGGGGGTGGGCGGCCACATCAACCCCGGCGACCTGGAGGGCGGCGACCCCATCTACGACGGCCTGCGCCGCGAGTTCGCCGAGGAGGTGGACTACCGAGGCCGCTTCGAGGCCAGGCTGCTGGGCCTGATCAACGACGACTCCTCGCCGGTGTCCAGGGTCCACCTGGGCGTGGTCTTCCTGGTCGAGGGCGACTCCCCCGAGATCGGAATCCGGGAGACCGAAAAGCTGTCGGGGGAGCTGCTCCGCCTGGACGAGATGCGGATCTACTACCTGGGCATGGAGTCCTGGTCGCAGATCGTCTACGACCGGCTCCTGCTCGATAGCTGACCCCCTTCAGGTGACCAGGGCCCTCATGGCGGAGGCCTGACCGGCCAGACCCAGCCGGGGCAGGCCGAGCCAGTCCTCCACGGTCGCCAGCAGCGAGTAGTGGTCGTACCGCGCATCGCTCTGCCGCTTCCACACCCCGGGCGTGACCAGGATGGCGGGCACCCGGTTGTCGGCGGAAAAGGCCTCGTCCCAGGTGATGAGGAGCAGCCCGTGATTCTGCCAGGCCGGGGTGGCCAGGAGGCCGGGGATGAGCCCGGCCAGGAAGTCGTCTCCGGCTTGCACCGGGCAGTCGTGGGTGTCGTGGCAGAGGTCGGGGGTGATCCAGACGAAGCGCGGCGCGCCCGCGGCCAGGTCGGCCTCCAGCCGGTTCAGGGGCACCACGTTGGCCGGGCAGGCGCCGCCGTAGTAGGCGAACGGGTTGTGCTTTAAGGCGTAGGGATAGCCGCTGTTGAAGCAGCCCCGGTCCATGGCCTCCATGTAGGCCTTCCAGGAGAGCCCGGCCTGGTCGAGCTGGGCGCCGAGGCCGCCCGCCGGCAGGCGGTGATAGCCGTCGTCGGCGATCCCCCAGGTGCTGCCCGAGGTCAAGGCCAGGTAGTTGGGCAGGCTGGGATGGGTGACGGCGTGGTAGTTGGT
>DATGVT010000174.1:0-2792 GCA_035300005.1 Candidatus Acidiferrales bacterium | reverse complement strand
ACGCTCAGCACCTCGGGCGGGCGGCTGCAGAAGGCCTTCCGGCTGAGCGCCGCCGGGATGAACCAGCTGAGCGCGGGCCAGGGCCTGCCGGCGGGGCCGCTGCCGGTGCACGACCCGCGGCCGTCACCGGACGGCCATCAGGTCGCGTTCGTGGCCGACGACGGGCAGCTGTGGCTCATGAACGCCGACGGCACCGGGGCCGTCCAGCTGACCAGCTACGACCCGGCCGAGTTTCCGTACTCCTGCCGGGAACCGGCCTGGACCCGAAGCTGATAGCCGGCCCCCAGCTCTCGGAAGGCGGCCTCCAGGCGGTCGGCGGTGCCGGACCAGGAGAAGCGCTGGGCTAGCAGGCTGGCCCGGCGGCCGATCTGGATCGCCTCCGCCGGCTGGTCGAGCAGCCGGCGAAGGCGGTCTGCGTACTCGGCCGGCTCGGCCCTGCCGACCAGGAAGCCGGTCAGCCCGTCCCGCACCACCGAGCTGATGCCGGCCGCGTCGGAGGCGACCACGGGGCAGCCGCAGGCTTGGGCCTCCAGGCCGACCAGCCCGAAGGACTCGCTGTAGGAGGGCATCAGGCAGGCCTCGGCCGCCGAGTAGTAGGCGGGCAGGCGCTCCTGGGGGATGGGGCCGCGGAACTCGACCTGATCCAGGATCCCCAGCTCGGCCGCGATGCCCCGCAGTCGGGCCTTCTCGCTCTCCTCGCTTTCGTGGCTGTCCTCGCCGACCACCAGGAGGCGCACGTCCGGGTGCTCGCGGACGACCAGCGCAAAGGCTCGCAGCGCCAGCTCGACTCCTTTCAGCCGCTCCAGCCGGCCCACGAAGAGCAGCGTCCGGCCCGGGGGCAGGTCCAGCTGCCGGCGGGCCTCGGCGCGGTCGAGCGGCCGGAAGCGCTCGAGGTCGATGCCCGGGCTGACCACCGTCACCCGCGCCGGGTGGGCGCTGTGGCCCCGAACGACGTCTTCGCCCTCGGCCGCGGTGCTCACCACCAGGAGGTCGGCCGCGCGCGAGATCTCAGCCTCCAGCTGCAGCCGCAGCTCGGGCTCGGGGCGGGCACCGGGGGCCAGCCGCCGGTTCTTGACCAGGCCCAGCGTGTGCGCCGTGTGGGCCCAGGGCACCCGGAGGCGGCCGTGCAGGGTGCAGGCCACCGCGCCTGAGAGCCAGTAGTGCGAGTAGAGGAGGTCGTACTCGATCTTCTGCCTGCGGGCAAAGGCTGCCAGGCGGCGGGCGAAGGGCTCCACCTCGTCGAAGAGGCGGTACTTGTCGAGCTCGGGGGACCCGGCGGGCAGGTAGACCACCCGCGAGAGCGGCGCCAGCTCCTCGATCGCCGGCGCGTCGGGGTCCAGGCGCCGCGTGAAGACGTCGGTCGCGATGCCGCGCTGGCTGAAGGCGCAACAGACCTCACGGACGTAGACGTTGAGCCCTCCGTTGGCCGCCTCGCCGAGCTTTGCAGTCGGCGAGGTGTGGAGGGAGATGACCGCGACCCGCCGAAGCCGGCTCAGGCCGCGGGGCAGGGTTCCTTCATCCACGGTAGGCCGGTCTCCCATCCAGCCACCGACGCGCGGTGCAGAGGAGGTCGGAACTGGAGACCGGCGACACCGAGCTCATGACTCGAATAAACGTAGCGCCTGGCTGGCTATTCCCGCTGGAGGGGAACTTTGAGGGGCGCCCTGTATGATTTGGCCGCGATGCCCGCTCGGCGCTGGTCGCAGGCCGCAGCGCTCAGCCTCCTGGTCCCCGCGATCTGCCTTCTCTTCGCGGTCGCGGCCTTCGCCCAGGGCTCGCCCTCGCCCAGCCCGGGCGCCAGCGGCGGCCAGCCGCTGCCGGGCGATCCAGCCAGGGGCTCGACCCTGTACGCCGCCAACTGCACCCAGTGCCACGGGGCTGCGCTGGAGGGCAGCGGCATCGCTCCCAAGCTGGCCCCGATCGCCAGGCTCGGCAACGTCCCCGACCCGCTCGACCCCGCCTACCTGATCGAGGTGATCACCACCGGACTCCAGAACGTGGGTCCCTACAAGATCATGCCGGCCAAGGGCGGCAACCCCAAGCTCAGCGAGCAGGACGTGAAGGACCTGGCCGCCTTCATCATCGACACCAACCAGCACCCGGGCGAGCAGCCCCTCTCGCCCGGCGACCTCGCCCGCAGCAACGTGTTCTGGGTCGCGGTCGGGATCGGGGTGATGGCGCTCTTCACCTACCTCCTGGCGCAGTACAACATGCGCTGGGTGGCCCGGCGGGCGGCCGCCCGCAAGAGATAGCCCGCCGGGCGGCCGAGGCTGGAGGCGCGGCCTCCGTCCTCATCCTCTTCAGCGACACCGGCGGCGGGCACCGCGCGGCGGCGCGGGCCCTGACCTCGGCGCTGCTGCAGCTAAACCCGGCGGCGCAGGTCACGGCCGCCGACCCCATCATCACCGAGGGGCCGCGGCTGGTGCGCCGGCTGGCCTCGCTCTACTCGCCGCTCATCCAGCGCTCGCGCGCCGCCTGGGGAGTCGTCTACCACGGCTCGAACACGCGCCCGACCTTCGCCGCCATTCGCGCGCTCTTCGGGCGTTCGGTGCGGGGCGTCGTGCAGCAGCTGATCAGCCGCCACGACCCCGACCTCGTGGTGTCGGTGCACCCGCTTCTGAACCACGTCAGCTGGCAGGCCATCCAGCGCAGCGGGCGGCCGCGCGGGCTGATGACGGTGATCACCGACCTGGTCGACTTCCACCAGGGCTGGACATTCAGCCGCGCCGACCTGGTGGTGGTCCCCACCGAAGGCGCCCGCCGGGTCTGCCTGCGGCGCCGGGTCCCGGAGG
>DATGVT010000173.1:0-2810 GCA_035300005.1 Candidatus Acidiferrales bacterium | reverse complement strand
CGGACTGCGCGGTTCGTGAAGCCAACCGACGTAGCGGCCTGGCCGCTGCGCTCCTCAGCCGCGTCATCAGTGGCCTCCGCCGACCGAGGCAGCGGATCCTCGGCACCGAGCTGGCGGGAGAGGTCAACGCAGTCGGCGCAGCCGTCCGCGAGTTCACGGTCGGTGACCACGTCTTCGGCGCCAGTGCGTGGCGGTTCGGGGCACACGCGGAGTTCATCTGCATGCGGGAGGCCGCCGCGCTGGCGCACAAGCCGGCCGGCATGACCTTCGAAGAGGCTGCGGCCGTCTGCGACGGAGCGCTCCTGGCCCTGATGTTCCTGAGACCGGCAGATGTCCGCAAGGGGCGGACGATCCTCGTCTACGGCGCTTCCGGATCCATAGGAACCGCCGGGGTGCAGCTCGCCAAACACTTCGAAGCCGACGTCACCGCGGTCTGCAACACCAAGAACCTCGAGCTCGTGAAGTCGCTCGGAGCCGACCGCGTGATCGACTACACGCAGGAAGATTTCACGAAGAACGGCGAAACCTACGACGTCATCTTCGACGCGGTCGGCATGCTGTCGTTCAGCCGGTGCCGAGGCTCGCTGAAGCCAGGCGGCATCTACGGCCCAACCGACGGGCTCCAGAACATCGTCCTGGCGCCCCTGACCTCGCGGATCGGAGGCAAGAGGGTGATCTTCCCGATACCACCTCGATACACGAAGAATGACGTCCGCTTCCTCAAGGATCTGATCGAGGCCGGGAGATACCGGGCGGTCATCGACCGCTGCTACCCGTTGGAGGAGGTGGTCGAGGCGACCAGGTACGTGGAGACGAAACAGAAAACCGGGAACGTCGTCCTGACGATCAACGGCAGCCGGGTGCGGGAAGGGAGGGATTCGAACCCTCGAAGGAGCTTTAAAGGCCCCTTACCCGCTTAGCAGGCGGGCGCTTTCGACCACTCAGCCACCTCCCCGGGGGTCGCGTCGAAGCTGGATTCTAGGTGCCCGCCCCCATACTTATGGCCCGATGCAGGCACCGGGAGCTCCTGGGGCGCCGCCGATGTGGGGCCCCGGCCGCAAGCAGGGGTTCGGCGCAGCTCCCGGCCCCCTCACCAAGCTCTGGTTCACGATCGCCAACGGGAACCTCTCCGAGGTCTTCTTTCCCCGCCTCGATCAGCCGGCGCTGCACGAGCTGAGGTTCTTCGCCGGCGCCCCCGGCTCGCCACCCGTCGACGACGCCTCCGAGGCCGAGCACCACGTCACCTGGCTGCAGCCCGGCGTCCCCGTCTTCCGCGTGCGCTCCCGCCACCACGAGTACGAGCTGACCAAGGAGTTCGTCTGCGACCCGGAGCTGAACGCGATCCTGGTCGCGGGCAGCTTCCGACCTGACCTCCCCGACGTCCGCCTCTACGTCCAGGCCGCGCCGCACCTGATCCCGGGCTCGAAGGGCAACTCCGCCCAGGTCATCGAGATGAACCCGCCGCTCCTGATCGCCCACCAGCCGGAGGACGTCTGGATCGCGGTGGTGGGCCCGTTCGTGCGCGCCAGCGCGGGCTTCTACCGCAGCTCGGACCTCTACGTCGAGCTGCACGACAACGATGGCCGGCTGGGCGATCTCTACGAGCGCGCCGAGGGCGGCAACGTAGCGGTCGGCGCCGAGCTGGGCCTGGAATCAGGCCCCTTCCAGCTGGCGATCGGCTTCGCCCACTCCCGGCCCGACGCCGAGGAGGTGGCGCGCCAGGCGCTCCAGAAGGGCGCCGGCCGGGTTCGCCAGGACCTGGAGCTGGCCTGGCACCGGATGCCGGACCTGCCCATGCCGCTGGTCCGCACCAGCGGCGACCAGGGCGCGCTCGCGCAGGCCTCGCTGACGGTTCTGCGCTGCCTGGAGGACCGGTCCCAGCCGGGCGCCTTCATCGCCGCCCCGGCGGCGCCCTGGGGTGAGAGGAACCACGACGGCTACCACGTCTACCATCTGATCTGGGCGCGCGACCTCTGCCACATCGCCAGCGGGCTGCTGGACGCCGGTGACCCCGACGCCGCGCTGCGCGCGCTGCGGCACCTGGAGCGCATGCAGCGGAGCGACGGCAGCTGGCCGCAGAACTGGACGCTCGACGGGACCCCGCACTGGCAGGGCGTCGAGCTGGACCAGGTCGCCCAACCCGTCCTCCTGGCCTGGCGGTTGGGCGTCGCCGGCCATCTCGACCACGATCCCTACCCGACCCTGGTGCGGCAGGCGGCCCAGTTCCTGATCCGGCACGGACCGGCCACCCCGCTCGACCGGTGGGAGGACGCCGGCGGCCTCTCGCCCTCCACCCTGGCGGTCTGCATCTCAGCCCTGATCGTGGCCGGCGAGTTTGCCGACGACGCCGGCGACCACCTGGCCGCGGCTCACCTGCGGGCGGTGGCCGACTACTGGAACGACCGGGTCGAGGGCTGGTGCCACTCGCCCGTGCTCCAGAGCTACGTCCGGCTGGCGACCGACTCCGACGCCGGGCCCGGTCCCGACGCTGCCGTGGCGCCCGAGTTCCTGGAGCTGGTCCGGCTGGGCTTGCGGCGGCCGCGCGACGACCGCGTCCTCCGGAGCCTGGACCGCGTCGACGCGCTGCTGAAAGCACACCTGCCGCCCGGCCCCAGCTGGCGCCGCTACCAGGGCGACCGCTACGGCGAGTACGACGGCGGCGCCCCCTGGGACGGCGGGGGCCGCGGCCGGCCGTGGCCGGTCCTGACCGCCGAGCGCGCCTTCCACTATCTCGCCCTCAGCCTGCCTGCCGCCGAGCTGGCTCGCGCGTTGGAGCGATTCGCCGGCGAGGAGCTGCTGCTGCCCGAGCA
>DATGVT010000172.1:0-5405 GCA_035300005.1 Candidatus Acidiferrales bacterium | reverse complement strand
TGGTCGACTACGCCGTGATGGAGAAGACCTCGCGGCTGCTGCTGGTGCCGGCCGGCTTCACCTGGGCCGACGTCGGCTCCTGGGCTGAGCTGGGCGACCTGCTGAGGTCGGACGCGCGCGGAAACACGGTGGAGGGCGAGGCGATCCTGATCGACACCGAGTCCAGCCTCCTGCTGGTCCCCGACCGGCTGGTGGCCGCGGTCGGCCTCCGGGACCTGGTCGTGGTGGAGACGGCCGACGCCCTCCTGATCTGCCCGAAGTCCCGGGCGCAGGACGTGAGGAAGGTGGTCGAGGCGCTGGGGCGGGCGCGGAAGGTGCGCTACCTTTGAGCAGGGTGGCCGTCCCGAAGATCCGGTTCGGCACCGACGGCTGGCGCGGGGTGATGGCCGACGACTTCACCTACGAGACCGTCCGCTACGCGGCCCAGGGGATCGCCGAGTACCTCAATTCGCGCGCGCAGGACCCGCTGGCGGTGGTCGGCTACGACTGCCGCTTCGCCTCCGAGCTGTTCGCCGAAGAGGTGGCGCGGGTCTTCGCGGGCAACCGGGTCCGGAGCCTGCTCCTCGACCGGCCCTCGCCCACCCAGGCCGCCTCCTGGACGGTGATCGACCGCCGGGCGGCGGGTGCCGCCGTCATCACCGCCAGCCACAACCCGTACATCTTCAACGGGGTCAAGTACAAGCCGGAGACGGGCAGCTCGGCGCCGACCGAGGTGATCCGCGAGCTGGAGAGGCGCATCAACGCCATCGCCGAGCGCGGTCCCGGCGCGGTCAAGCGGGCGGACGCCGAGGAGGCGCGCCGCCAGGGCCGGCTCCAAGCCTGGGATCCGCGGCCCGCCTACTTCGCCCAGGTGGCCCGGATGGTGGACCTGCCCGGCATCCGGAAGGCGGGGCTGCGCATCCTGCACGAGTGCATGCACGGCTCCGGATACGGCTACATCGCCGAGCTGCTGGGCGGCGGCGCGACCCAGGTGACCGAGCTGCACCCCGAGCGCAACCCCGGCTTCGGCGGCGTCAACCCGGAGCCGATTCCGCCCAACCTGGGCCCGGCCCTGGCCACCATGAGGAGCGGGGGCTTCGACGTCTGCATCTGCACCGACGGCGACGCCGACCGGGTGGGGATCATCGACGAGAGCGGCCGCTTCATCAACCAGCTCCAGGTCTACGCGCTGCTCATGCTCTACCTCTTCGAGCTGCGCGGGGAGCGCGGGCCGGTGGTGAAGACGGTGAACATGACCTCGATGGCCGACAAGCTCGGGCGGCAGTTCGGGGTCGAGGTCTACGAGCTGCCGGTCGGCTTCAAGAACATCGCACCCAAGATGATGGAGACGGACGCCGTGCTGGGCGGCGAGGAGTCGGGCGGCTTCGCCTTCCGCGGCCACATCCCGGAGCGGGACGGCATCCTGGCCGGCCTCTTCTTCGCCGACATGATCGTGCGCACCGGCAAGACCATTGGCCAGATCCTGCAGGGTCTGGAGGAGAGGGTCGGGCCCCACGCCTACGACCGGCACGACATCCACCTGCCGCGAGAGACCTACGAGCGCGACCGGCGCCGCATCCTGGCGGTGCTGAAGGAGCGCTCGCCGCGGACAGTGGCGGGGGTCAAGGTGGAGCGCGTCCGCGATGACGACGGGTTCAAGTTCTACCTGGCCGACGGCAGCTGGGTGCTGCTGCGCACGAGCGGCACCGAGCCGCTGATCCGCGTCTACTCGGAGGCGGCCGACCAGGACGCGGTCCAGAAGCGGCTGGCCGCGCTGGAGCAGGTGGTCGGGGTGGGGGGCCATGGGGGAGGTTAGGCGGGCCTCCGACCAGCGGGTCCTGAAGCCTTGGGGCTGGGAGGACCGCTGGGCGGTCACCGACCGCTACCTGGGCAAGATCCTGCACGTGAACCGCGGCCAGGCGCTCTCCCTCCAGTACCACGAGCGCAAGGACGAGTGCATCCTGCTGGTCGAGGGCGTCCTCGACCTCGAGCTGGACGATGGCCGGGGTGAGCTGCACCGGCACCGCCTTCGGGTGGGCGACAGCGTGCGCATCAGCCCCGGCCGCCGGCACCGGATGACGGCGGTCGAGGACTGCGAAATCTTCGAGGTCTCGACGCCTGAGGTCGAGGACGTGGTCCGGCTCGAGGATCGCTACGGCCGGACCGGCAAGGCCGGCGATTAGAATCCCCGGGACGTGAAGACGCCGCCGCCGGTGGACGAGCACGTGGCGCGGCCGGCCGAGGTGGTCGTATTCCGGGACCGCCGTTTCCTGATCTTCATCGGCCTGGTGCTGGTCGCCTTCGGGCTCGGCTTCAAGTCGGAGCTGCTGGCCCGGGGCCAGGTCTGGGGCATGTCGGCCGGGCTGGTGGTGCTGGCCCTCCCGGCGCTGCTGGCCTACCTGCGGAGCGACGCCGGCCTCCCTGCCGTCGAGCACTTCGTGCCGGTGACCATCGGCGCCATCACGCTGGCCGGGCTGTCGGTGCTGGTGGCGGACGCCTGGCAGTACAGCCTGATCGTGCTGGCGTTCGGGATCGGGTTCTACCTGGCCGGCCGTCTCGACTACCTCCGCCTGCAGAAGGCCGAGAAGCCGGGCCACGTGGTCGTGCAGGAGGCAATCCTCGCCTTCGGCCTGGCCGGCGCCTACCTGGTCGTGATCATCCTGTTCGCGGAGCCGACCCTGAGCCAGCTGCTTCTGCGGCTGCTCTGGATCTTCACGCTGACCTTCCTGGCCTCTTACCGAAGCTTCCGGGTCGCGGGCACCGCGATCACTCCCAGGCGGGCCTTCCTCTTCTCGCTCTTCGTCGGCCAGGTGGTGACCTTCCTGGCCTGGGCGATAACCGCCCTCTACCCCTACCTGGTGGTGGGTGAGGGTTACTTCGCGGTGATGCTGATGCTGGCCTGGTACATCAACCGGGGCCTGGTCCGGCACACGGTGGAGGACTCGTTCAACCGGCATGTAGTGCTGGAGTACGCGGCGTTTGCGGCCGTACTGGGATACCTCTTCATCAGCAGCTATCAGCCGCCCCGCTAAACGGCGTACTGGGTGACGAACACCCAGTCCACGGGCGCCCCTCGGGTCTCGTAGACGGAGACGTACCGGAGCGTCGTGTCGCCGTTCACGTCGAAGCTGAAGCGCCCGGTGGTGCCCGGAAAGTCGCGCGTCGCCGCCAGCTGGGCTCGCACCTGCTCTCGGGAGGGGAGCCCGCCGCCGGCGGCCTCGATCGCCCGCTCGATGGCGGCGATCAGAGCGCGGGCCGCGTCGTAGGCCGGGATCGTGTAGACGTTGTAGTCTTGCCGGTTCGGAAACTCCTTCTTGAAGGCCGCCACCACCGGCCGCGCCGCCGGTAGGGCGTCGGCGTTGACCGATACCACCGTGCCCTGGAGGTTGGAGGCGTTGGAGCCCGCCAGCCGGAGGCACTCCCGGTCGAGGGCGATGCCTTCACCCCCCAGCTCCGGCGTCGAGACCGGGAAGAACTCCTTCATCTGGGCCCGCAGCTGGCAGCCGCGGCTGGCCACCGTCCCTCCGAAGTACACACCCTGGGCTCCCCCCTGCCGGGCCTGGCTCAGGAAGCCGGTGAAGTCCGGCACCAGGTTGGGATCGAAGTTCGTCCGCACCGGCACCCGGCCGCCCAGGCGCTCGAACTCGGCCTGGAAGCCGTCCGCCAGCAGGCGGCCGTGGATCTCGCCGTCGGAGGACACGGCCACCGACTCCAGCTTCAAGCGCTCGCGCGCGTAGCGCGCCATCACGGGTCCCTGCAGGTCGTCGGTGCCGGCCACCCGGAAGAAGCTGACCGGCTGGCCCTGGCGGAGCCTGGTCGCCAGACCTGCGCAGAAGGGAAGGTCGCGGGTAAGGCAGGGATTTGAGGTCGCCGGGCTGACCAGGGGCAGGTGCGCCGCGGCGGAAACCGGGATGGCCGCCACCGCCACCGAGGCGTTGAAGGGTCCGATCACGCCCAGCACGTGCTGGTCGGCGGCCAGGAGCTCGAGGTTCTGGCGGCCGCGCTGGGCGTTGTGCACGCCCGCCACCGAGTTGTCGAAGGCGCGCACCGTGAGGGCGAAGCCGCCGACGACCGGCTGGCGGCCGACGGCAAAGCGCACGCCGTCGAGGACGGGGGTGCCCTCGACCGCCTCCGCGCCCGTGAGCGGAGCCTCGACGCCGATCGCGATGGTGCCCCGCGGGGCGGGCGGGCTGGCCGAAGGTGCGGCCGCCGGCAGCCCGGGGCCGCAGCCGGTCAGCGCCAGAGCCAGGGTCGCGATCGCGAGCCGCACGGTTGCGACTATAGGGCGCCCTGACCCCGCGCCCGGCTTCCGCCAGTAGCATCCGCGCCGTACATGGCAGCCGTCGTTGTCGACACCTCCCGGAGCAGGTACGCCAGGCTGCGCCCGGTCCCGCTCGGGGCGGTGAAGCTGTCGGATGCCTTTTGGGCGCCGCGGCTGCGAGTCAACCGCGAGATCAGCCTGCCGGCACAGCACCGCCTGCTGGAGGAGACCGGGCGCCTGGACAACTTCAGGCGTGCGGCGGGGAGGCTGGCAGGCACCCACCAGGGCCGGGTCTTCAACGACTCCGACGTCTACAAGTGGCTGGAGGCGGCCGCCTGGGCGCTGGCCGGTAACGAGGATCCCGAGCTTCTCGGCCTCGTCGACCGCGGCATCGGCGAGGTGGCTGCTGCCCAGCGCCCGGATGGGTACCTGAACACCTACTTCGCAGGCGAGAGGGAAGCCGAGAGATGGACGGACGTCGACCGCCACGAGATGTACTGCGCCGGCCACCTGATCCAGGCAGCCGTCGCCCACCACCGGGTCACCGGAAGGACCAACCTGCTGCGGGTCGCGACTCGCTTCGCGAGCCACATCTGCCAGACCTTCGGTCCCGCAGAGTCGAAGCGGCGAGTGTGGGCAGACGGCCATCCAGAGGTCGAGATGGCGTTGGTCGAGCTCTTCCGGCTGACCGGCGACCAGAGGTATATGGCGCAGGCGAAGTTCTTCGTGGACCTGCGTGGGCAGGGAAGGCTCGGAAGCCCCTACGGCGGACTGTACGAGCCGGAGTACCACCAGGACCACGTCCCCCTCCGCCGGCGGTCGCGGGCGGAGGGTCATGCGGTGAGAGACCTCTACCTGGACTCCGGCGCCACCGACATCTATGCCGAGACGGGTGAGGCTGCCCTGAAACGAGCGCTGGAGCGGATGTGGGTCCACCTGACCGAGCAGCAGCTATACGTGACCGGGGGCGCGGGCTCCAGGTTCGAAAGCGAGGGGTTCGGCGCTGACTACGAACTGCCCAACCGCGCTTACGCCGAGACCTGCGCCGCGGTCGCCGGCGTGATGTGGAACTGGCGGATGCTGGGGCTCCAAGCCGACGCCCGTTACGCGGACCTCATGGAGGTCATCCTCTACAACGGCTTCCTGGCCGGCGTGTCGCTGGACG
>DATGVT010000171.1:0-1554 GCA_035300005.1 Candidatus Acidiferrales bacterium | reverse complement strand
CGTCTGACTCGCTGAGCGGCGGCACCGACCAGGTCACCTCGCCGCCGACCTCAAGCGGCTCCCGGCTGGTGGCGATGATCTTCAGCCTCGGAGCCGCGGCCAGCAGTCCGGCCGTGACCTCGGCCGCCGCCTCCACCACGTGTTCGCAGTTGTCGAGCACGACCAGGGCCCGCCGGGAAGCCAGGTAGCGACTGGCGGCCTCGGCGACGGTCTTGCCTCGTCCCGGCTCTCTCACGCCCAGGGTCATCGCCACCTGGTCCCAGACGAACTCGCCTCCGGAAAGAGGCGACAAGTCCACGAACCAGGCGCCATCGCGGAACTGCTCGGCGACCGCTGAAGCCAAGCGCAGCGCCAGTCGGGTCTTGCCGGCCCCGCCAGGCCCGGTCACAGTCAAGAGCCGTCCTTCGGCCAGCAGCGCGGTGGCCTCCGCCAGCTCGGCCTCGCGGCCGACGAAGCGGGTGAGCGGCGCCGGCAGCTTGCTGGACGTCGTGGCCATGGACTCGCGCCCTGAGTCTCCCACGCGGAGCCTGGAAATCAACCAGGTACGCGGCCGGAGATCAACCAGGTGGTGGATGTTGGCGGACCCGCCCCAGGCGATGCTCCAGCCATGCGTAGAGCGATGCTGACGACGATCGGAGTCCCCCTGCAGGTGGCCGCCACCTCCGCCGGCGAGATGCGGATGGAGCTGTCGATGGCCGTCTCCAGGACGGCTACCGGCCTGATGGAGAGATGGCGGGGCCAGGGCGAGCGGGGCCGGATCCTCCGCTTCGTGCAGCCCTCCCTGATCGGCCTGATCGACGGCACCATCTCCACTCTGGCGCCGATCTTCGCCGCCGCCTTCCTGGCCGGCTCCCACGCCGCCCTTCTGGTCGGCCTGGCGGCCTCGCTGGGGGCCGCCATCAGCATGGGCCTCTCAGAGGCTCTCTCCGACGACGGCGAGCTGAGCGGGCGGGGCAGCTCCCTGGTCCGCGGCGTCCTGACCGGGATGGCGACCTTCGTGGGCGGGACCTGCCACGCCCTGCCCTTCCTGATCAGCGACACCCAGACGGCGCTGAAGGTCGCCTACGTCGTGGTCGGGCTGGAGCTGATCACCATCGCCTGGGTGCGCCGCCGCTTCCTCCAGGTTCCCCTCCATCGCTCGCTGGTCCAGGTCACCATCGGCGGCTGCGTGGTGGCCGGCGTGGGCGTCCTGATCGGCCACGCGTGAGGGTGAGACCGATGGGGCTCGAGAGCGCTGACGTGGTCCGGACGCACAGGGGCAGATGGCTGGCCCTGGGCGCGATCGTTCTGAGCTCGCTGGTGCTGGGGCTGGATTCGACGATCCTGGTGACCGCCCTGCCGACCCTGTCGGCCAAGCTCGGCGCAACCACCGACCAGCTGCAGTGGATTTCGGCCGCCTACACGCTCGCCCTTGCCGGCTTCATGATTCCCGCCGGCGTGCTGGCCGATCGCCTCGGCCGCCGGCGCATGCTCCTGGTCGCGCTCTTCCTCTTCGGCGTCTCCTCAGTTGCGGCCAGCCAGATGACTACGGCCGATGGGCTGATCTTGATGCGG
>DATGVT010000170.1:0-2198 GCA_035300005.1 Candidatus Acidiferrales bacterium | reverse complement strand
GGCGATCCTGGCGCGCCGAAGGGCCAGTCAGCGGGTGGCGGGCTAGGAGCGCATCGGCAGATGCGTGACGACGTCCGCCGGGGCCCGCTGGCAGCCATCGCGGCCGCCAGGGCGCCAGAGGTCCGATGCCGCCTCCAACGGAGGCGGGAACCCTCTTTCAGCGGCCTGCTATCCGACCACGACCTCCAGCTCGGCGGCATGGCCGCCGTAGTGCGTGGAGCGCCGGTATGTGTAGGTGAACAGCGTCCCCACGGTCATCGGCTTCCCGGACGGCCAGGCATGCCGCGAGCGGCGCTCCCACTGCTCGTCCGAAAGCCCGTCCAGGCGCCGGACCAGTCCGTTGTGCGCGGCCGCCAGCTCGGAGAGGACGCCCGCCAGCGGGCGCGAACGCGACCTCCTCACCGCAGCCGCGTTGAAGTCGTTTTCGTCGTAGCCGACGAACTCGGGCCGGGTGCCGGCCAGCAGCTGGTCCAGGCCCCGGACCAGCTCCCGATCCCAGGCGGACACGTGGATCGCCACCTCGCGAGCGGTCCAGCCGCCGACGGCGGCCTCGGCCGGCAGCCGCTCCAGTGCCGTGCTCAGGCGGCCGAAGTCGGCGCGGAAGCGTCTGGTCAGCTCCCGCCGGTCGGAGGTGCGGCGGGCCGGCGGGTGGGCCGACTGCACGGCCCCAAGCGCGTACTGGGCCCGCTCGACTCGCTCGACGATGGGGGCGACCAGCTCCCGCCGGATCCGGTTGTGCTCGGGGTCGGCGTCGTAGGCCCGGTAGCCCGCCTCGTCCTCGAAGTCGGCCACCACGGCGTAGTCCAGGTTGCCCTCGCGGAGGCCCAGGTCTCGGCCCGCGGTGAGCCGCAGCATCCCCTTGATGCGCATCGCTTCCAACGCGTGCGTCAGCGCCTCCACCTGCTCCGGACCGACGCCCGCCTTGAGCCGCATCATGGCCACGTTCCGGATCACCCGCCCACCTCCCGGACGAACTCGCAGAGCCGGCTCACCCCCTCGCGCAGGTCCTGGTCGGAGCTGGCCAGGCTGATCCTGACCGCCCCCGAGGCCACCTCGCCGAACGCGCTGCCGGGGGCCACCGAGACGCCCCGCTCCCGGAGCAGCCGGAACGCCAGCTCTCGTGACCCCAGCCCGCTCGGGGTGACGTCGGCCATGGCGTAGAAGGCGCCCTGTGGCACCGAGATCAGGAGCCCCGCTTCCCGCAGGAGGTCGACGACCAGGTCGCGGCGCCGCCGGTAGGCGCCCGCCATCTCGGCGACGCAGTCCTGCGGCCCGTCCAGCGCCGCCTCGGCGGCCTTCTGCGTGATGGTGGACGTGCAGGAGGAGTTGGACTCCAGCACCTTGGTCACGCTGTCGATCAGGTCCGCGATGCCGGTCACGTAGCCGAGCCGCCAGCCGGTCATGGCGTAGGTCTTGGAGAAGGTGAAGGCGGAGATGACGCGGCCGTCGGGGCAGAGCGTGGCCGGGCTCACCGCCCGGCCGGTGAAGACCAGCTGGTCGTAGCACTCGTCGCTGAGCAGCCAGAGGTGGTGGCGGGCGGCGATCTCGGTCAGCGCCCGCAGCGTCGCCTCCGGGTAGACGGCGCCGGTCGGGTTGTTGGGGCTGTTCACTACCAGCAGCCGCGTGCGCGGGGTGATCAGGGCTTCGAGCCGTTCCAGGTCGGGCTGAAAGCCCAGCTCGGGCGGGCAGGGGTAGTAGGCGCCGAGGGTCGAGGTCCAGCTGAGCATGATCCGGTAGTTGGGCCAGCCGGGGTCGGGTAGGAGGACCTGGTCACCGGGCTCCAGGACCGCCGCCAGCGCGGCCGCGATGGCGCCCACGCCCCCCGGCCCGCAGGCGATCTGTTCGGGGCTGGTGCGGATGCCGTTGACACTTTCCAGCTTGCGGGCGATCCGCTCCCGCAGCGTGAGCAGGCCCTGGGTGTGGGTGTAGAAGGTCCAGCCCTCGTCGATCGCGCGCTTGGCCGCCTCGCCGATGTGGACAGGCGTCCGGAAGTCGGGCTGGCCGACGTCGAGCCGGATGGCACCCTGGGTGCGCGCGGCTTCGTTGGCGATCTCGCGGATGCCCGAATGGGCGGTCTCGGCCGGGGCGGAGGCGAGCGGCGGCAGGGACGCGCGGGCGGTCACGGGGCTCAATCGTAGCCGGGCCAGTACACTACCCGGGGGTCTCCGCCAGCCCGACCAAGACGATGCCACGCGCCC
>DATGVT010000169.1:0-6145 GCA_035300005.1 Candidatus Acidiferrales bacterium | reverse complement strand
GCGGTCGATCTGCTGCAGCCCGGCCGAGGCCGCCTGATAGCCGACCGGGATGTTCCAGAAGACCATCGAGAGCGGGATCAGCAGCCAGGAGATGTCGGCCGAGCCCAGCAGCCAGGTCGCCGCGTCCGCGATCCAGCGCTGGTTGAAGGCGGTCGCGTAGCCGATCCCGAAGAAGATGCCCGGCACCGCCGCCGGCAGGATGCAGAGGAAGTCCACCGCCCGCCGCCCCGGCCACGACCGCCGCTGCACCAGGAAGGCGAGCAGCCCGGCGAGCAGGGCGCACACGACCGCCGCCGAGCCCGCGAACACCAGCGTGTTGACCAGCGCCCGCGAGTGGGTGCCCACGAACACAAAGTGAGCGAAAGTGGGCGCCAGCCGGGACGGGAAGGTGGTCGCGAAGGCCGACACCACCAGCACCCCGTAGACCAGCACCAGCAGCCCGGCCAGCAGGAGGCACAACAAAAAGCAGGACCAGGTCACCACCGCCGGCACCGGCGGGCGGGGCATGGACGAAGCCCGGCCGGACACGGTCACGAACCCCGAGCGTCCCTCCAGTCGCAGCTTCACCAGGTACAGCACCAGCGCCAGGACCAGCAGGATTGTCGACACCGCCGCCGCCCCCACGAAGTCCCCGAACCCCGAGATCAGCCCGTAGGCCTGGGTCGGCAGCACCGTGAAGCGGCCGCCGATCAGGGCCGGGTTGCCGAAGTCCTCCAGCACGTAGATGGCGGTGGTCAGCGCCGCCGCCAGCAGGCCCGGCCGCGCGAGCGGGAAGGTGACCGTCCAGAAGATCCGCCAGGCTCCGGCGCCCAGGTTCCGCGCCGCCTGCTCCAGGCGCGGGTCGGAGCGGGCCAGCACGTCCGCGATCAGCTGGTAGGCGAAGGGGAAGAAGGCGATCGTCTGCACGCCCCAGATCCCGCCCAGGCCGAGGACGTCGGGCGAGACCCCGAAGAGCCCGTAGGAGATCACCCCGCGCGGCCCGAACAGGAGGATGTAGGACGCCGCCACCACGAACGGCGGCGACAGCAGCGGCAGGATGCCGATCACCCGGAAGAACGGCTTCCAGGGCATGTCCGAGTAGACCATGGCGTAGGCGTAGACGAAGCCCAGGACCACCGCGGACGGCGTGGACAGGGCCATCACCTGCAGCGAGTTCAGCAGCGGCTGCCGCCAGTTGAAGGGGTCCAGGAAGAAGTCGCGGTAGCCGCCCAGCCCGGGCACCACCACCACCTGCACCTGCGGGTAGAGCACGAACGCCAGCAGCAGCCCGACGCAGAGCAGCAGCACCACCAGCAGCGACGGCTCGCGCCTCAGGGCCCGCAAGGCGCGGCCCCTAGCTCACTAGGCGATCGCCGCCTGCCACTTCTTGATCAGCCGGTCCTTGTTCTCGGTCGCCCACTGCCGGTCGTAGTTGACCAGCTTGACCTTGTCCAGGGTGGGCGCCCCCGGCGCCGGCGGCACGTCCTTCCGCACCGAGAGCCGGTTGGAGAGCTTGACGTTCAGCTGGCCCGCCTCCTTGGTCAGCACCCAGTCCACGAAGGCCTTGGCCGCGGTCGGGTTGGGCCCGCCCTTGACGATGGAGACGCCGCCCACCTCGAAGCCCGTCGGCGCGGGCACCACCAGGTCGATCGGCTGGCCCTGGCTCTTGGCGGTCAGGATGTCGTGCGACCAGTTCGGGCAGCCCACGAACTGGCCCTGGGACACCAGCTGGATGCCCTGCGGCGCGGTGCCCACGTACTGGGCGATGTTGCCGTTGAGGGACTTCATGAAGGCCATCGCCTTGTCCTCGTCGCGGTTGAAGCGGAAGACCTGGGTGGCCAGGAAGATGTAGCCGCCCCCGGTCTTGACCGGGTCGGGCAGGATCAGCTTCTTCTTCCAGCGGGCGTTCAGCAGCTCGTCCCAGTCCTGCGGCTGCGCCAGCGAGCCCAGCTCCTTGGCCAGCCGGTCGGTGTTGTAGACGAAGCCGAAGATGCCGATGTACCAGCCGGTCCAGGCGCCGTCGGCGTCCTTGTACTTGGTGTCCACCACCGAAGCGTTGGGCGACTTGTAGGCTAGGAGCAGGCCCTCCTTGCCCAGCGGCGAGTGGAACTCGGAGGAGCCGCCCACGAAGATGTCCGCCTTGGGCGCGTTCTTCTCGGTCCGGATCCGGGTCTGCAGCTCGCCGGCCGCGGCCAGCCCGAGCACGCTGGTCTGCACGCCGGGATAGGCCTTCTTGAAGGCGTCCATGAAGGCGTTGTTGGTGGACTCGTTGAGCGCCGAGTAGACGGTCAGGGTGCCGCTCGCCTTGGTGGTGGCCGGGCCGGAGGCACCGCCGCAGGCCTCGATCAGGACGCTCGGGGCGGCCAGGCCGACCCCGGTCCACTGCAGGAACGCGCGCCGCGTCGGCTTCATGACCTTCCCCCTTCTCGAACCCGGCTCCAGCAGGCGGATGATATGCCCCCGCGCTTCAGGGCGCGTAGGCCTCTATCTCGCGCCAGGCCACAGAGACGGTCTCCACCCTGGAATTCTTCGATATATATATATCGTTCGGCCACGATATATACTGAGGACGTATGAGCAAGCACCTGGTTGACATCGACGATGAAGCCCTTGGCAGGGCCCGAGCTGAGCTCCGGACGAGCACGATCAAAGAGACCGTGAACGCGGCCCTACGACAGGCCGGTGCGAGACGAGGCGGTCGGGCGAAGCGGGCACTGGACGTGCTTGCTCGGGCTCCCCTTGCGGATCGGGAACGAGCGTGGCGCTGACTCATCTGGTGGATACGAGCGTCCTCACCCGCCTCAGCCACACCGGCGTGCGCGCCGTGGTGGAGCCGCTGGCTTCCGCCGGTCGTGTTGGGCGCGCCGGAATCTCGGACCTTGAGGTGGGCTACTCGGCCCGAACGGCGGCGGAGTGGGATTCTCTCCAGGAGGCATTGAGCTCGTTCCAGCTGATCGAGACCGACGCGCGTCATCTCCGGCGCGCTCGCCAGGTTCAGCGACTTCTCGCGGGGCGAAGCCAACGGGGCCGCAAGATCCCCGACCTGCTCGTCGCGGCCGCTGCCGAGGAAGCCGGTCTGACGGTTCTGCACTACGACGCTGACTTCGACCATATCGCCGCCGTCACCGGCCAGAATTGCGAATGGGTTGTGGCGGCGGGCAGCGTCCCCTGACAGTCGGGGACTAGAGGCCCGGCCGGAAAGTCCGGCGAGAGATTCGGTGCCCAGGCGAGCCGAGCCGAAGGAAAGGGTGGCGATAGGAGGAGCGCATCTGAAGATGCGTGACGACGAAGCGCCGGGCCCCTTGACACCCGGATCGGCCGCATGGGCGCGGAAGATCCGTCGGAATTTTTCGGCCGGGCCTCTAACCCACCGGCAGCCGCTCGACCTCCACCCGCGTGCTGTAGAAGTCGGCCCCGCCGCCCAGGTCGGTCAGCCCGTCCGAGGTCAGCGCGTTGGCCGAGCGGCCGTGGGCGATGGCGACCACGCCGGGGCGGACGGCGTCCCCGACCCGCGCTGTCAGCTCCAGCGAGCCCCGCTCATTGAAGACGCGCACGCGCGCGCCGTCGGCGACGCTGCGCGCGGCCGCGTCCGCCGGGTGCAGGTCGACCGCCGGCTCGCCCTCCGCCTTCGAGTGTCGCGGCAGGTCGCTGTAGCTGGAGTTCAGGAAGTGCAGCGCCGTCTTGGCGCTGACCAGCACCAGCGGGTGGCCGTTGGCGGCCGGCGGCACGTAGGAGGGCAGTGGATCGGCGCCCTGGGCGGCCAGCCGCTCGGAGTAGAGCTCGCACTTGCCCGACTTGGTCGGGAACCCGCCCTCCGCGAACGGCCGCCAGTCCTCGGGCAGGTTGAGGGGCGCCCAGCCCTCTGACAGAAGCCGCTCGTAGCTGATCCCCCGCATCAGCTGGTGGTCGCTCTCCAGCGCCGCCCGGATGATCTCCTCGTCCGTCTCCTGGAAGTAGGGCTCGTCGAACCCCATCGCCGCCGCCAGCCGCCGGAACAGCTCCGTGTTCGGGACCGACTCCCCCAGCGGCTCGATCGCCGGTCGGTTCAGGGTCGCGTAGGTGTGGCCCCAGGGGAAGAGCAGGTCCCACTGCTCGACGAAGCTGCAGGCGGGCAGCACGAAGTCGGCGTGGCGGGCGGTGTCGGTCATCCGGATCTCGCTCACCACGGTGAGCAGGTCCTCCCGCCGCAGCCCCTCCAGCACCAGGTTCTGGTTGGGCGCGATCCCGGCCGGGTTGCTGTTGTATACGAAGAGCGCCTTCACGGGCGGCTGCAGCGAGGGGTCGGTCAGCGCCCGGCCCAGCTGGACCATGTTGAGGGTCCGCTTCTTCGGGTCCTGCAGGTCCGGCCGGCGCACCGCCCGCTCGTTGAAAGCTTGCGTGAAGAGGGTCCGCGTCCAGTGCAGCAGGCCGCCGCCCCGCTCCCGCCAGGCTCCGGTCACCGCGGGCAGCGAGCTGATGGCGCGGAAGGCCTGGCCGCCCTGGGGGTGCTTCTCGGGCCCGACCACGGTCCTGATCAAAGCCGGCCGCACGGTCGCGTACTCGCGGGCCAGCCGCTCGACGTCGGCCGCCGCCAGCCCGCAGAGCTCGGCCACCCGCTCCGGCGGGTACTCGTCGAGGCGCGCCCGCAGCTGCTCGAAGCCGGTGGCGTGGCGGTCCAGGTAGTCCTGGTCCTGGAGGCCCTCGCGGACGATCACGTGCATCATCCCCAGCGCCAGCGCCCCGTCGCTGCCGGGGAGAGGGCGCAGGTGCCAGTCCGCCTCCAGCGCGGTTCGGGTCAGCAGCGGGTCGATCACCACCAGCCGGGCGCCCGCCTGCCGGGCCTGGCGCACGAAGGGCCAGAGGTGGAGGTTGGTGACCACCGTGTTGGCGCCCCAGAGCACGATGTAGCGGGCGTGGGCGACGTCCTCGGGCCGGATCCCGGTGAAGGTCCCCAGCGTCGCCGCCACCCCCGCGTTGGCGGTGCCGCCGCAGATGGTCCGGGCCAGCTGGCTGGCGCCCAGGCGGGCGAAGAAGCGCCGGTCCAGGCCCTGGTACTGGATCAGCCCCATGTTCCCGGCGAAGGAGTAGGGCAGCACCGCCTCGCCGCCCCACTCCTCCACCACCGCCTTCAGCCGGGCGGCGACCTCGCCCAGCGCCTCCTCCCAGCTCACCCGCTGGAAGCGGCCCTCGCCCTTGGCGCCCACGCGCCGGAGCGGGTACAGGACCCGGTCGGGGTCGTAGACGCGGTCCAGGTAGCGGTTGACCTTGGCGCAGAGCCCGCCCCGCGTGAAGGGATGGTTGGGGTCCCCGGCCAGCTTCACCGCCCGGCCAGCCTCGACGGTCACCTGCCAGGCGCAGGTGTCCGGGCAGTCGTGCGGGCAGCCGCCTCTGACGACGGTGGCCATGCTGGTTGGAGCCTACTCCGCGGCGATCACGTCAACGCGCCGATCCACTTTCGCCCATCGGCTGTCGGCGGTCAGAACCGCATCCGCTTTCAGGATGGAGCCCACGGCCAGTACGAAGGCGTCGGGGA
Organism: Candidatus Acidiferrales bacterium; assembly: GCA_035300005.1. Taxonomy (GTDB): domain Bacteria; phylum Chloroflexota; class Dormibacteria; order Dormibacterales; family Dormibacteraceae; genus DATGVT01. Next base: position 654 of record DATGVT010000169.1, on the reverse strand, counting down.
GTCGTAGCGACGATTGGCGCGCCCGGTAACCAGCCGCGGTTCTGGCAGCCGCTCGGTCGATGGCTTCTACGCGATCGACAACCGCATCGACAAAGGCCTCGGTCTTGCGCACAGCCCGCGCGCCCAGACGGCTGGCGCCGACGAGCACCTCTGCCAGCGCGCTGGCGGGAAGGATGACTTCGTGGCCCGCGTCGCGCGCCTGCCGCAGGGCGTGGGTGGCGGCCGAGTGATGCGAATCCTCCGGATCAAGCACGCCCAGAAGCACGCTGGCGTCTACGACTACCGATCCCACTCGTCCCTCATGGCTTCCAGGGCCGTGGCCCTGGAGAGCCCGGGCAGGGAGCCGATGAAAGGCTCGAGTGGGTCCTGATCCTGCACCAGGAGGATCCGGCCGCTGCCCTGGACTCTGATCCGCAGCTCGTCGCCCGGCCGAACGTGGGCCTGGCTGAGAACGGCGACCGGCAGGGTCACCTGGTTCTTGCGGGAAACGCGGGTCAGGCCCCGGCGACGCTTTACTTTACGCTGCATGAGTAAAGCTTAGTCCAACTTGACCGGCTTCCCCAGCTTGAGCGAGCGCCCACAGGCCTCGGCGATCCTGAGCGCCGCCAGCGCGTCCTCGGCGGTGCAGGGGTTGGCCGCCTCGCCCCGCGCCAG
>DATGVT010000168.1:0-5244 GCA_035300005.1 Candidatus Acidiferrales bacterium | reverse complement strand
GCCGGACGGCATCGTCTACGCGAACGCCGTCTCCTTCGAGCGGATCGACAACCGGAACGCGATTGTGGCCGCGGCGTCGTACGACGGCGGGCTGACCTGGACCAACGTGACCAGGCTGGTCGATTTCGAGACCAACGGCGGCCAGTTCTCCACCGACAAGAACTCAATCACGGCCAACCCGAAGCTGCCGGGGGTCGCCTATTCCGTGTGGGACACGCTGATCGGGCCCACGGATCAGCCCGACGACAACCCCCACGCCCAGGCCTTCACGGGCCCGGGCTTCTTCTCGATGACCAGCGACGGCGGCCGGACCTGGAGCGCGCCCAGGGTCATCTTCCCGACCACCGAGCGCAACCAGACCATCGGCAACATCATCGTGGTCGACCCCAACCACCCCAACGTCCTCTACGACTTCACCAACTGGATCATCCAGCCCGCCACCTTCAAGAAGGAACATGACCAGATCGCCTTCATCAAGTCGACCGACGGGGGAGCCACCTGGAGCACTCCCCGCGCGATCCGGGACATGAACGTGATTGCAGTCACCGATCCCAACACCGGCGCCCTGATTCGCACCGGCGACATCCTGCCCGAGCCGGCCATCGACCCCAGCACGGGCCAGCTCTACATCGTCTACCAGACGACCGACTTGTCCGGCGGGGCCTTTGACGAGGTGGCCCTGATCACCTCCACCGACGGCGGCGCCACCTGGAGCGAGCCCGTCCGAGTCAACACGCCGACCGGCGCCCAGGCCTTCACGCCCAGCGTGGCGGTCAACTCGGCCGGCCAGGTCGGGGTCACCTACTACGACTTCCGGAACCTGCAGCCGGGCAACGCGACCACGCTGCCGACCGACTACTTCATCCGGATCTCCAGCGACCACGGCCAGACCTTCGCGCCCGACGTCCACATCACCGGTTCCTTCGACATGCTCACGGCGCCCTTCGCCCGCGGATTCTTCGTGGGCGACTACGAGGCGCTGGGCGTGGCGGGGACCACATTCATCCCCTTCTTCGTGGCCGCCAACTCGGGCAACACAAGCAACCGCACGGACGTCTTCGCGACCCGGATCTGAAAGCTCTCCTGGCGTAGGGGGCGGCCTGCGGGCCGCCCCCTCTCTTCAGGCGGGTGTCACAATTCGGCCGCCTGCGGTGCTCAAGGACCAGGTGGACACCCAAGCCGCCACAGAGACCGAGCCCATGGCCAGGCTCGAGGTCGTCCGCGGACGCCCGGACCCCTTCGAGCGGCTGTTCCTGGCCGAATACGGTCGAGTGGCCGCCATCGCCCATCGCGTGCTGGCCGACGCCCAGGAGGCTGAGGACGTGGCGCAGGAGGTCTTCATCGACTTCCACCGCCGCCACCCCGCCGACGCCCCCTTCGCCGCCGGCTGGCTCCACGCGGCAGCCGCCCACACCGCCCTGAACCGGATCCGGGGCAGGAAGCGGCGGGAGAGCCGCGAGAAGCGGGCGTTGGAGGTGGACACCGGCGCGCTGGATACCCAGCGCGTCTTCGAAGAGTCGGAACAGCGCCGCCAGGTGCGCACAGCGCTCGGCCGGCTGCCGGGTCGCGCGGCAGCGGTCCTGGTCCTGCGCTACGGCGGCCTCAGCTACGCCGAGGTCGCCCAGGCGGTCGGGATCAGGGTGGGCTCGGTGGGCACGCTCTTGAGGCGAGCCGAGGCGGCGCTCAGAAAGGAGGTTTCAGGTGACACATCTGGCTGAGGGAACGCTGCGGCGCATGTACGACGAGCCGCTCGCCCTTTCGGGGGCGGCCCGCCGCCACTACACCGGCTGTGCGGACTGCCAGGCCCGCTTCCAGACGGTGACGGAGGACGCCCGCCAGGCGGCGGTGCTGCTGGTGGCGCCGGCCGCCGAGTTTGACGCCGCGCGGGCGCTGGGCCGCCTGCGCCCCGCCCCGGTCCCGGTGACCGTTCGGGCCCGCCTAGCGCCCCGCTGGGGCCGCCTCTGGCGCCCGCTGGTCGCGGTCGCCGCGGCGGCCGCCCTGGTCGGGCTGCTCTTCGTGACCGGGGTCGGCGACGCGGCGATCAAGATCTTCGAGCCGACCCAGGTGCAGCCGGTGCCGATCCCGGGCGGCGCGATCGAGAGCACGGGCTCGCTGCCCAACCTGGACGCCTACGGGACCACCAAGTGGACCAGCCAGCCCAGCCTGCACATGGCGGCTGACGCCGCCGCCGCAGCCGCCGACTCCGGCCTTCCACTGCTGTCCCCCACCCTGCCCGCTTCCGTCTCCGGCCTGCCCGTCACCTACGGGGTCATGAACCAGGCCACCGGCAGCTTCACGTTCAGCGCCGCCAAGGCCGAGGCGACCGCGGCCAAGCAGGGCAAGACTCTGCCGCCGATGCCGGCCGGCATGGACGGCTCCACGCTCTACGTGACGGTCGGCCCCGCCGTGGCGCAGATCTACGGCAACCTCGGGACCGGCAAGGAGGGCCAGCCCAACCCCAACGCGCTGCCCAAGCTGGTGGTCGGCGAGATGCGGGTGCCGGTGGTCACCTCGACCGGCGTCACCGTCCAGCAGCTGAAGGACTACCTGCTGGCCCAGCCGGGCGTCTCGCCCCAGCTGGCGGCCGCGATCAGGAGCATCGGTGACCCCACCACGACCCTGCCCATCCCCTACCCGGCCGACCTAGCCACCGCCCACCCGGTCACACTCAGGGGCGGGGTGCAGGGCGTGGCCATCGGCGACAATACCGGGCTCGGGTACGCCGTGATCTGGATCAAGAACGGCCTCGTATTCGGTGTCGCCGGCTCGCTCAGCGAAGGGGAGGTGCTTGGCATCGCCAACTCGCTCTCCTGAGCGTGACCCGGTCGATCTGAAGGCAAGGCAGGCGGCGGCCACGGCGGCCGCCGCCTCGCCTGCCATCCACTGCGTCGAGCTGTCCAGGCGCTTCGGCGACAAGGTCGCGCTGGCCGGCCTGACCATGACCGTGCCGCCGGGCGAGGTCTTCGGCTTCCTGGGCCCCAACGGCGCCGGCAAGACGACCGCCGTGAAGCTGATGCTGGGGCTGATCCCGCCCAGCGGCGGCGAGGCCTGGGTGCTTGGCTCGCCGATCGGCGACCTCGCCACCCGGCGCCGCATCGGCTACCTGCCGGAGCTCTTCCGCTACCAGGCCTGGCTCTCGGCGCGCGAGGTGCTGGGGCTCCACTGCGAGCTGGGCGGCCTGCAGCGCCCCGGCTGGCGGGATGAGATCGAGCGCGTCCTGGACACCGTCGACCTGGCGGAGCGCGGCGCCGACCGGGTGGCCACGTACTCCAAGGGCATGCAGCAGAGGCTCGGCCTGGCGGTCGCCCTGCTGGGCAGCCCGGAGCTGGTCTTCCTGGACGAGCCGACCTCCGCCCTCGACCCGGTCGGCCGCCACGACGTGCGCCAGATCATCCGCTCGCTGACCGAGCGCGGCACCGCCGTCTTCCTCAACTCGCACCTCCTCTCGGAGGTCGAGCAGGTCTGCGACCGGGTGGCCGTGGTGGACCGCGGCCGCGTCATCGCCAGCGGAACCATGGACGAGCTTCTGGGTGGCGGCTCGGTGCGCGTTCGGGTCAGCGGGATGGACGGCGCGGCGCGCGGGCATCTGAAGAGCTTCGGGCACCTGGACGACGAGGGCGGCTGGCTTACCTTCCGCGGGCTCAACGCGGACCGGGTGCCGGAGCTGGTGCAGGAGATCGTCCGCCTGGGCGGGCGCGTCTACGCGGTGGAGCCGCGGCGCACCAGCCTGGAGGACCGCTTCCTGGAGCTGTTGGGAGAAGACGATTGAGGCTGCCTGCCCTGACCATCGCCCGGCTGACGATCCTGGAGGCGGCGCGCCGGCGCCTCCTGCTGGCCCTGCTGATCCTGACCCTGGTCACCATCGCGCTCACCGGCTGGGGCTTCCAGCGGCTGACGGTGGTGACCGACCGGGCCGGACAGCCGTTGCCCGACGTGCAGGTCCGGCTGATCGCCTCCCAGCTCCTGATCCTGGTCGCCTTCATGTTCAGCGGCGTGCTGGCGCTGTCGTCGGCCGTGGTCGCCGGGCCGGCCATCGCCAACGACGTGGAGTCGGGGCTGGTGCTGGCGCTGCTGGCCCGGCCCCTGCGGCGCAGCGAGGTGGTGCTGGGCAAGTGGTTCGGCCTCGCCTTCCTGGTCACCGGCTACGCGGCGGCCGCCGGGTCGCTGGAGATGCTGATCGTGTACTGGACGACCGGCTATGCGGTGCCCCACCCGATCGAGACCCTCGCGCTGGTGGCGGCCGAGGGGATCACGCTGCTGACGCTGGGCCTGCTGTTCAGCACCCGCTTCTCGGGCATCACCGGCGCGGTGGTGGCGGTGATGGCCTTCCTGATGGCGTGGATCGGCGGCATCGTGGGCAACATCGGCAGCGCGCTCCAGAACCAGTCGATCGCCCAGGTCGGGACCATCAGCCACCTGCTGCTGCCGACCGACGGCCTCTGGCGCGGCGCCGTCTACTACATGGAGCCGGCCCCGGTGATCACGCTGGCGCGAGCCGCCGGCCCCGGCTTCGCCGCCAATCCTTTCGTCTCCGCCTACCCGCCGGAGCTGGTCTACCTGGCCTGGGCGCTGGCCTGGATCGCGGGCGTGCTCCTGCTGGCGGTCTGGAGCTTCCGGCGCCGGGAGGTTTAGCTGCCGGAGGCCGGCGGCGACGGCTGCGCCGCGGGCAGTGGAGAGCGGGCCAGCCGGAAGAGGGCTCCTGTGAAGGCGCCGGAGAGGCCGATGATCAGAACGCCGTTGACCACGTGGAGGGCTGAGAGGGCCGGGAACTCGGTGTGGGCCAGGAAGGACTGCAGGAACATCAGGAGGACGAACCCGAAGTTGATGGCAATCATCTTCCAGGAGACCCTGGCCCCGAACGCCAGCCCGATTCCGACCAGGAAGGCGATCCCGATCCCGAATCCCAGGTACACGTGCGGCTTGAACGGCAGTGGGCCGCTGTAGGAGAAGACGCCCAGGCCGGCGAGATAGAGCTGGACGGCGAGCGCGACCATGATCAGCGCGAACCAGCCGGCGTAGACCCACCGCAGCAGCCTCGGCGTCGGCATGGGCATTAAGGGTAAAGCCCCCGTTCGCGGGTCGCCGCCGCCACCCGGGACACCGCCTGCACGTAGGCCGCCATGCGCATGTCGATCTTCCTCTCTTCGCTGGTGCTCATGACCTCCTTGAAGGCCCGGTGCATGATCGCCCCCAGCTTCTGGTTGACCTCGTGCTCCGACCAGAAGAACGACTGCAGGTCCTGCA